>DAIPZP010000288.1:0-1538 GCA_036782155.1 Propionibacteriaceae bacterium | reverse complement strand
GTCCTTGTCGCCGGTGGAATCGTCACTGGCCTCGTGGCCACCGACCTGATGGTGGTCATGCTCATCCTGGCCGCGCGCATCCCGTACGTCGACGGCGCGATCGGCCACGACCGTGCGATCGCGTTGCACAACAAGCTCGGCAAGTGGGTCCTCTTCGGGCTGCTGTTCCACGCGATCTTCCTGATCTGCGGCTACGCCGCCCAGGACTCGATCAGCGTCGTCTCCGAGTTCGCGTCGTTCCTGGGCATCTCCGACCTCTGGTTGAGCGTGATCGGGCTCGTCACCCTGTCGGTCGTAGCGATCACATCGATCATGGCGGTGAAGCGCAGCTTGCCGTACGAGGTGTGGCACATCATCCACCTCACGACGTACGCAGCCATCGGCCTCTCGCTGCCGCACCAGTTCTCGGTGTCGGGCCTCTTCGCTCAGGGCACCTGGCAGCGCTGGTACTGGTTGGCGCTGTTCACACTTGTCGCGCTTGGCCTGCTGTCGTTCCGCTTCATCTTCCCCCTGTACATCTCGGTGGAGCACCGCCTCGTGGTGAGCCGGGTCGTGCTGGAGGACACCGACGTCGTCTCCATCGAGATGCGCGGCAGGAACCTCGACCAGCTGGGGGCCGAGGCCGGCCAGTTCCTGTCGTGGCGCTTCCTCGGTCGTGGGCTCTGGTGGCACCAGCACCCGTTCTCCCTGTCCGCCGCGCCGACGAACGACACGCTGCGGATCACGATCAGGGCGCTCGGTCGCGGTACGGCCAAGCTCCTCGCCGTACGTCCCGGCACCCGCGTCGCCGTCGAAGGTCCGTACGGCATCTTCACCGACGCGTCACGTTCCCAGCTCGGCCTGACGCTCGTCGGCATCGGGATCGGCATCGCGCCGATCAGGGCGCTGCTCGAGGCGACGGCCGTCGTCCCGGGCATGGCAACCGTGATCCTGCGGGCCCACTCGCCCGAGCAGCTGTACCTCGTCGACGAGATCGACGCCCTGTGCCGCGCCAAGGGTGCGCGACTGATGGCCCTTGTCGGGCCACGAAACGACAACCCCTACGAACCGACCTGGCTGCCCGAGCAGTACGGATCGATGCGCCTCGATCAGCTCGTTCCCCATGTCGCCCAGAGCGACGTGTACGTGTGCGGCCCGCAGGCGGTCGCCGATCTGGTTATCGATGATGCGCGGGCGGCGGGTACGCCCGCGAGCGCGATCCACAACGAAAGGTTCTCCTGGTGAGCGCGAGAGGCAAGGCGGCTGCTGTCGTCACGTCCGCAGGAATTCTGGCCGCGGCGTGGTCCGCGGCGACCCTGGGGGGCCAGACCGCGGTCGGCGCGCCCGCGGTGGCGACCGACCCCACGTCGCTGACCACCGACGCCCCGTCAGCCTCGGGCGCGGCCACCGACGCGACCGGTTTGCCTTCGGCGGCTGATCAGTCCGCGGCCGTGGCCGGCCAGACGCCCTGGGCCACATCGGCTGCGTCAACCAGCGCGCCGGGGACGACGAAGGCAGCGACGGCTGCGGCCACCAGCAAAGCGGCAACCACTGTGGCC
>DAIPZP010000287.1:0-1566 GCA_036782155.1 Propionibacteriaceae bacterium | reverse complement strand
CGGACGGACCGTCCGTGACCGAGAAGGCGGACACGTCCACCCCCTCAGCGCTCAGGGCGTCGGCGAGGATCTGGCCGGCCGCGTCGTCGCCGCGTAAGCCCACGAAGGACACCGCAGCGCCCATCCGTGCGGCCGCGTGCGCCTGGTTGCTCCCCTTGCCGCCGGGACCTTCGGAGTACGCGGTCGCGAGCAGCGTCTCTCCCGGGCGGGGCAGCGTCTCGGTGACGGTCACCAGGTCGAGGTTGGCGCTTCCAACGACGGTCACGCGTCCGCCGGTGGAGGTCATGACTGCCTCCCCGACGTGCCGGCTACCGATCGTTCGGCCACGCTGCGCTCCTTCGCCGAGGTGACGCTGACGGTAGGCATGCAAAACCTTTTGCACAACCTGAGGTGCGTCGAGCCACGGAGGGAGTCCGAGTGGACGGCCGGGGGATGTGGGGCGAGGAAGGTGTCGTGGGGTCCGGCGATGCGTCGTACGGTCGAACAACCGCCGACAGCGATCATGGATCCCTCCCCGTACGGGTGCGGGAATGGCCCCCCGACGCCCCCGCCTTCTCGCCGAGTCAATCGGGGGGCAGAAGGGGTGTCAAGGAACGCGTACGAGCCGCAATGAGACTGTGACCTTCGCTCGACTCGGCGGTCATTCTGGGTCAGGAGCGAAGCGCCGCGGCCGCGATCTTCACCATCGAGCGGTAGCAGTCCTCGCGCTCCGCGCTGGTGAGCTCAGGGCTTGGGCTGGTCAGGTGGTCGGACACCGTGAGGACCACCAAGGACTCCTTGCCCTCGGTCAGCGCCACCGCGTACAACCCGGCCGCTTCCATCTCGACGGCCCTCGTACGGAGCGCGATGAGCTTCTCCATCGTCGCCGGGTTGCCGCCATAGAAGTGGTCGCTCGCGTACACAGGACCGACGTGCCAACGCAGACCGTCGACCGACTCCGCGGCGTTCATCGCGGCCCGAAGGAGGTACGGGCTCGGCGCCAGCGCGACCGTGGCGTCCGGCACGAGCAGCGACGGCACCGACGAGTTCGTGTGGGCGGCCGACGCGATGATGACGTCGCGTACCTCGACCTCGGCCAGCATGGCTCCGCACGTGCCGACCCGTACGATCCGCTCGACTCCGTAGAACCTGTACAGCTCGGTCGCGTAGATCGACAGTGAGGGAAGACCCATGCCGGAAGCCATGACGCTCATCGGCGTGCCTTCGTACGTGCCGGTGAAGCACTGGATGCCTCTCACGTCCGAGACGAGCTGGGGATCGTCGAGGAAGTCTCCTGCGATCTTCTCCGCGCGGCGGGGATCTCCGGGCATGAGAACGAGCGGCGCGATCTGTCCGGGCTCGGCGCTGATGTGGGGCGTAGCCATGGTGGTGCGTCCTTCCTAGGGAAACGTCGACCATCAGCCTAGAGAAGTTGGGCGGGCCATGTGTCACGAGGCGCCCGCAGGTGCGGGTATCGATTCGGCAGCGGCAAGGCGTGACTGCTAGTCTTTCGGCCGCTGGTTCGCCAGCTTGGCAGGTTGCCCGAGTGGCCAAAGGGAGCGGTCTGTAAAACCGTCGGCTCAGCCT
>DAIPZP010000286.1:0-1748 GCA_036782155.1 Propionibacteriaceae bacterium | reverse complement strand
GACCCGCGCGTGTGGACGTACCTGTCGGGAGGTCTGATCCTCGTCCTCGGGGTCTCGTTGCTGTTCCCCGGGTTGTGGTCGCGTCTCTCTCAGGCGGTGGGTTTGGACAACCGTGCCCACGCCTTGCTCGAGAAGGCGCACGGCCACCGGAACCGCACCGTGTCGGCCGTGCTCACCGGGGCGGCGCTAGGGCCGGTCTTCAGCAGCTGCAGCCCGACGTACGCGTGGGCGATCGCCACGGTGCTCCCGGCGAGCCCGGCTCTCGGAATGGTCTACCTGAGCACGTACTGCGTGGGCGTCGGTGTTGGCCTGCTGGCGATCGCCCTTCTCGGGCGACGGTTGCTCAGCCGGATCACGTGGGCGAGCAAGCCTGGCGGGGCCTTCCAGCGCACCATCGCGGCCCTGTTCATCGTCATGGGGCTGTTCATCGTCACGGGGCTGGACCAGGCCGTCGAGACGCGGCTGCTCACCGCCGACCCGTTCGGCATCACCCGCCTCGAGCAGCGCCTCATCCCGTCGACGGGGACGGCGGAGTCGCCGACACAGATGTCCCCCGGCGACATCGCGAGCTACCCCGCGCCCGAGCTCGTCGACATCCAGGGGTGGATCAACTCCGACCCGCTCACGCTGGCGCAGCTGCGGGGCAAGGTCGTCCTCATCGACTTCTGGACGTACTCGTGCATCAACTGCGAGCGCACCCAGCCGTATCTGAACGCCTGGTACGACGCGTACGCCTCCGACGGCTTCGTCATCATCGGCGTGCACGCGCCCGAGTTCGCGTTCGAGCAGGTACCGGCCAACGTCCAGAAGGCGGTGACCGCGGACGGCATCAAGTACCCGGTGGCACTCGACAACACCTTTGCGACGTGGAAGGCGTACGCCAACAACTACTGGCCCGCGAAGTACCTCATCGACAAGGACGGCCGGGTCCGGTACACGCAGTTCGGCGAGGGCGACTACGACGTGACGGAGTCGAAGATCCGGCAGCTGCTGGGCGAGTCGGGCTCCACGAAGCCGATGGTGCAGGTCACCGCGGACGGCCCTGGCAGTGCCAACCAGACTCCCGAGACGTACCTCGGGACTGACCGGGAAGAGCGTTACGTGGGCAAGCCGGGGCTCGGCGGTGGCAGCACCTACACCGAGGCGAGCGTCGGTGCGGACGAATGGACCCTCGGCGGGGCCTGGGACGTGGCGAGCCAGGCGCTCACCGCAGTCGCCGACGGCGCGACGCTCACCCTGAAGTACACCGGCAGGGACGTCTATCTCGTGATGGGCGGCCCGTCAGGGTCGACCGTGAAGGTGGCCGTGGCCGGTCAGGCCACCCTAGGGTCGGACGTGGGCCCGAACAGCACGGTGACACTGTCCGGCCCCCGCATGTACCGCATCGTCGAGTCGAAACAGTCCAGCGCCGAGGCGACCCTGCGGCTCACGTTCTCGCAAGGTGTCTCCGCCAACGCGTTCACGTTCGGGTGACGAGCGGACGGCTACGGTGACGCCATGACGCGCATCCTCCTGGTCGAGGCCGACGACACGGTCAGTTGACGGACCGCGGTTTGGTCGGGTTCCGCCGTGGGTGGGGCGGCTGACGGTTCATCATGTTAAGTGGGTGATTCGCACCTTCTCATGGCCAATTCGCCATGTGAAGCTCAGATTCGGCTACTTAACATGATGAACCGGAAGGCTGGCGCAGGCAGCCCTGCGGCCAGCGCCTCAGGCCTTCGTCACCTCGAAGGACAGGCCTAGGTCGT
>DAIPZP010000285.1:0-1834 GCA_036782155.1 Propionibacteriaceae bacterium | reverse complement strand
GTTCCCCGCGACATCGACTCGACCAGCGGGATGCCGAAGCCCTCGTTGCGCGAGGCGTTGACGAGGGCCGTGGCCGAGTCGAGCAGGGACGCGTACTCCTCGTCGCTCACCCCGCCGTGGAACACCAGCGAGCCCGTCGGGGCGAGGGCTTCCAGCCGGTCCCGTGCCTCCTCGGACGCCCTGCTCAAGAGGTGGAGCGTGTAGCCGGGCAGCTCGTGCATCGCGGTGGCGAGGGTCTCGACGTTCTTGTACGGCATGTACGAGCCCATGTAGACCAGGCTGCGTTCGGCCGGCTCCGTGCGCGGCTGGACGCCGACGGGCGGGTCCGCGGCGTTGCTCACCACCGACACCGGGCGTCGCGTGAGGTGATGCGCGGCGACCAGGGCCTCCGTCGTGTACGAGACGGTGACGACCTCGTCGGCCCCGTTGAGCAGGAGCCGCTGCGGCCACCACGCGAGGTGGTAGAGCCGCCAGACCGCCCGAATGATCCACGGCAGGTCGCGCGGCGGCATGCGGTTCACGTAGTAGATGAGGTCGTGGACGGTGTTGACGAAGCCGTACCGCCGCCCGAACGCGCCCATCGTCTGCATCGGCGTCCAGACGACGTCGGGGTGGAGCTTGTTCACCTGACGCGCGACGAGGGGTTCGAGCAGCGAGGTGGGCGAGCCGATCTTCTCCCACGGCAGGTCGGGCAGCATCGCGAGCTGGCGCTCGTCGTGGATGAGCATCGTCACGGGATGGAGGCGCGCGAGGGCTTCGACCACCCGCGCGCTGTACCGGCTGATGCCGTCGTGACGCTCGATCCGTACGTAGCGGCAGTCGACGAAGATCCTCATCCCGTGGCCAGGAATCGCCGGATCGCCGCGGCTGCCTCGGCCGGCTTCTCGTAGTGGACGAGGTGACCGACGCCGTCGAGGATGACCAGCTCGCTGTCCGGCAGGAGCTCCGCCAGGTGCCGCTGCCCCTCGAGGGGGGCGATGTTGTCCAGCTCACCGGCGACGAGCAAGGTCGGCATCGTGAGCCTCGGAGCGACGGCGATGACGTTCGTCGAGACCGATGCCTCGTAGCCCTCGGACAGGGTGGTCGGGTCGCTGAAGCCCGAGAAGTACCGGCCGTGCTCCTCGTGGATCCAGCGCCGAAGGGTCCGGTCGGAGGTCTTGGAGAGCTTCACACTCATGATCCGGGTCGCCAGCGGGATGGCGAGCCAGAAGTCGGCGGCCCGCAGCGGCAGCAGGCGGCCGATCCGGAAGTACAGCTTGACGATCGGCACCATGACCTTGTCCGGCCCCGACGTGGCGTCGGCGGCGATCGGGTTGAGCAGGATGACCTGACGCGGTGCCAGCCCGGCGGCGACCGCGTGAGAGACCACGATCGAGCCGAACGAGTGGCCGAGCACTGGGGTTCCGGCCAACCCGAGCGCGTCGACGAACGCGAGCAACCACTGCCCGTACGTCGCGATCGTGTGCGTCGTCGGCATCGCTGTCGAGCTGCCGTAGCCCGGCAGGTCCGGCGAGACGATCCGCAGCCCGGGCAGGTTCGAGACGATCGGTTCCAGCCCGTGGTGGTCGCCGCGGAAGCCGTGAATGAGGAGGAGGTCGACGGGCCGGTCGATCGGGCCGTATTCCCAGTAGCGGATGTGCGAGCCGAGCACGTCGATCACCGCCTCCCGTACCGGGATGGCGGCGAGCGCAGTGGAGTACGGCGAGGGCACAGGCATCACTGGAGAGTTTAGGGATTCCCTGGCCGCCCTGGTGAAAGGATGAGCGGCGGAGGAGATCACATGGATCCGTACGTATCGCAGGAAGTCGCCGACGCGCTTGCGCAGGGCCGGCCG
>DAIPZP010000284.1:0-1944 GCA_036782155.1 Propionibacteriaceae bacterium | reverse complement strand
CATGGCCCAGCAAAGGGGAGAGATGGCCCTGACTGTCGTGTGGATGAGGCATGGGAAGTCGTCATGGGACCAGCCGGTCACCGACGAACGCCGCGAACTGGCTTCCCGCGGGCGTAAGAACGCGACGACCGCGGGCGAGCTGCTCCTCGGCCGCGGAGTCTCTTTTGATCTCGTGATCCACTCTCCCGCCGAGCGCGCGCGAGAGACCTGGCAGTACGTGTCCGAGGCGGGCGTCACTGCCGCTGAGGTACGCGAGGAGATCGCGCTGTACGAAGACGACGCGGACGCGATCGTACGTCTCGTCGCCGACTCGGCTGCCGGCACGATCCTCGTCATCGGTCACGAACCGACGATCGCCGAGGCGGTCGAGCTGTCCGCGACACGCGAGGCCAGCAAGGCGTGGGCCGCGTTCGACATCAAGTTCCCCACGTCGGCCATGGCTTTCGTCGAAGCCGACTCAGCAGCCGACCTAGCCGACGGTAAAGGCCGGCTGGCCGACTTCGTCGTGCCGAGATAGGCGCTCCAGGCTCAGTAGCGGTACAGGTCCGACTTGTACGGACCCTCGACAGGGATGCCGAGGTAGTCGGCCTGCTCCTTGGTCAGCGTCGTGAGGCCGACACCCAGCGCCGAGAGGTGCAGGCGCGCAACCTCTTCGTCAAGGTGCTTCGGCAGCGTGTACACGCCGATCGGGTAGGCGTGGTCGGACGACGTGAACAGCTCCATCTGCGCCAGCACCTGGTTCGTGAACGAGTTCGACATCACGAACGACGGGTGGCCGGTCGCGTTGCCGAGGTTCAGGAGGCGACCCTCGGAGAGGATGATCACGGCGTGACCGTCCGGAAACACCCACTGGTCGACCTGGGGCTTGATCCGTACGCGCTCGACGCCCGGCCAGCCCTCGAGGCCCGCCATGTCGATCTCGTTGTCGAAGTGACCGATGTTGCCGACGATCGCGTTGTGCTTGAGCTTGCTCATCTGCTCGGCGGTGACGACCCCGAGGCAGCCGGTCGCCGTGATGACGATGTCGGCCGTGGCGATCACGTCGTCGAGCGGCGCGACCTGGTAGCCATCCATCGCCGCCTGTAGCGCGCAGATCGGGTCGATCTCGGTGACGATGACCCGGGCGCCCTGGCCGCGCAGCGACTCCGCACAGCCCTTGCCCACGTCGCCGTACCCACAGACCACCGTGACCTTGCCACCGATCAGCACGTCGGTGGCGCGGTTGATGCCGTCGATGAGCGAGTGCCGGCAGCCGTACTTGTTGTCGAACTTGCTCTTGGTGACCGAGTCGTTGACGTTGATCGCCGGGAACAGCAACGTGCCGGCTCGCGCCATCTCGTACAGGCGATGCACGCCCGTCGTCGTCTCCTCGGTGACGCCGCGGATGCTGGTCGCCAGCGCCTCGAAGTCGAGGGAACCGTCAGCGAGGACGTCGCGCAGCTCGCCGAGGATGATCTTCCACTCGTGCGAGTCGCCCGGCTGTGCCTCGGGCACGGCGCCGGCGCGGAGGTACTCGAGGCCCTTGTGGACGAACAGCGTCGCGTCGCCGCCGTCGTCGAGGATCATGTTCGGCTGCTCGTTGCCCCAGTTGAGGATCTGGCGGGTGCACCACCAGTACTCCTCCAGCGACTCGCCCTTCCACGCGAAGACCGGAACACCGGCGGGTGCATCGGGGGTGCCGGTCTTGCCGACGACGATCGCGGCGGCCGCCTGGTCCTGCGTGGAGAAGATGTTGCACGACGCCCAGCGCACCCGGGCGCCGAGCTCGACGAGCGTCTCGATGAGGACGGCCGTCTGGATTGTCATGTGGAGGGAGCCGGCGATCCGCGCGCCCTTGAGGGGCTGCGTCGCTCCGTACCGCTCCCGCATCGCCATGAGGCCCGGCATCTCGTGCTCAGCCAGCTCGATCTCGAGGCGCCCTGAGGCGGCAAGCGAGATGTCAGC
>DAIPZP010000283.1:0-2034 GCA_036782155.1 Propionibacteriaceae bacterium | reverse complement strand
GCGCGCCGGGTGTTCCCGCAGATGACCGTGGACGAGAACCTCCTGGTAGGCGCGTACACCCGCCGGGACAAGGCCGGCGTCGCCGAGGACCTTGAGCGCATGCGCGACCACTTCCCCCGCCTCGCCGAGCGGCGGCGTCAGGAGGCGGGCACATTATCGGGTGGGGAGCAACAGATGCTCGCCTTCGCCCGTGCCCTCATGAGCCGCCCGAAGCTCGTCTGCATGGACGAGCCCACGATGGGGCTCGCCCCGAAGCTCGTCGACCAAGTGCTCGACGAGATCGTGCGCATCAACTCAGAGCTCGGCGTAGCCGTGCTGCTCGTCGAGCAGCAGGCCGAACTTGCGCTCTCCATTGCTTCCCGGGGCTATGTGCTCGCGACCGGGGAGATCGTGCTGAAGGGCGCGGCCCGTGAACTGCTCGACAACCCCCAAATCCAGGAGGCCTACCTCGGAAGGGCAGTACACGGATGAGGGGCTAGGCCTGTTGCCGTCAGTTGCCGTGTCGTAGGATCCAGGCGTGGTTGCCGACGACGAGAACGACCCCGGACGACCGGCGACGATCTACGAGGTGGCCGAAGCAGCTGGCGTCAGCCCGTCGACCGTGTCGCGTACGTTCTCGCGGCCGGGCCGCGTCTCCGTACGCACCGCTGACCATGTGCGCGAGGTGGCCACTCGTCTGGGCTACCGCGTGGACGGCGTCTTCCGCCCCACGTCCCAGCAGCAGACGAGGCTCATCGCCCTCGCCACGGCCGACGTCACGAACCCGTTCTACTTCGGGATCCTCCGCGGCGCGGAGTGGGCGGCCGCCCGCGCCGGCTACACGCTGCTGCTCATCGACGCCCAGGAGTCGGAGACGATCGAGCGGCAGAACCTCAACCGGGTGCTGCCGCTGGTGTCCGGCATGGTGATCGCCTCGACCCGTACGTCCGACACCGTCCTGCGCAGCGTCTCCAAGAGCACGCCGGTGGTCGTACTCAACCGTCAGGTGGGCGGGCTCGCCTGCGTCGTGCCCGACTCCCCGCGAGGCATGCGTCGCGCGGTCGAGCACCTCGCGACGCTCGGGCATCGCCACATCTACTACCTGCCGGGCCCCGAGGCGTCGTGGATGAATGGGGTCCGTTGGCTGGCGATGCGTGAGGCCGCCGCGGAGCTGGGGTTGCGCGAGACGCGACTGACGCCTGCGATCCCGACGGTCGAAGGCGGACACCACGCATCCGACGAGGTCGTCGCCAAGGGCGTACGGGCTGTGATCTGCTACAACGACGTGATGGCCATGGGCCTCATGCGCGGCCTCAAGGCCCGAGGCGTACGGGTGCCACACGACATCAGCGTCGTCGGTTTCGACAACACGTTCGCGTCCGACCTTGTCACGCCACGGTTGACCACGGTCGCGGCGCCGCTGACGACGATCGGTGAGACCGCGATCCGTCAGGTGCTGGCGATGATCGGTGGCGCCAGGCCACGCGGCGATGCGCCCACGATCGTGCCCGTACGACTGATCGTCCGCGAGTCCACCGGACCTCCGAGAGCCTGACGAGGCTGCTGTACGTCTGGCAGCCCCGGCCGCGCGGCTGCGACGTCACACCGCCAATTCGACGTCACACCGCCTGCAGCCGATGTGACGTCACACAAGCGGTGTGACGTCGATGAGAAGGGGCGATGAGAAGGGGCGATGAGAAGGGGCGATGAGAAGGGGCGATGAGAAGGCGTCGTGACGGTCGGCGTCAGCGCAGTCTGTACAGCACCTCGCCGGCGTTCTCGACGACCATGATCTCGGGGTCGGCCTTCCACGCCTCGATGTCGATGCTGGCCGGATCCAGGTAGCCGAGGTTGACCTGCTCGCACACCTCGCGCGAGATGCCGGTGGCGAGGGTGACCGTGATGCGGTTGGTCTCGATGCCGGTCGCCGGGTCGTACGTCCCGGCGCCGCGGACGTGTGTCGAGTGAGCCAGTACGCCTTTGGGGACGTCCTGGAAGCGATCCCACTGCTTGGTGAAGTAGTCGATGCAGTGGAACCCGATGTCGTAGATCTCG
>DAIPZP010000282.1:0-2082 GCA_036782155.1 Propionibacteriaceae bacterium | reverse complement strand
CGACAGACGTATCACGATGAACTCCCCAAAGTGCCCCAAGCGACCCTCAAATGAGAAAGTCTTAACCAAACCTAGGAGTCTCGAAGCACGTTGGCAACTTCTGGCAGGCGATTCTTCGGGCGAATCTTGCGGCACTCCCCGGGCTAGTGTCTGCGACATGGCCTTCTTCGACCTTCCGCTCGAACAGTTGCAGAACCTGCAGTCAACCGTCACAAGGCCAAACGACTTCCAGACGTTCTGGTCCACAACGCTTGACGTGGAGTTGAGGCGGCCGCTCGAGCCGCGGATCGTGCCTCTGGAGACACCCACGCTGTCGTACTTCGACGGCGCGAACCTCGGCGCACTGGCGCAGGTCCCGGCGCTCTTCTCCACCGCAGGGATGGACCAGATCTGTCCCCCGTCGACGGTGTACGCGGCGTACCACGCCTGGGGCCACGCGGACAAGGCGATCACCTACTACCCGTGGAACGGGCACGAGGGCGGCGGCGACCACCACACGTGGCACACGCTCCAGTGGCTCGCGGAGCGCTTCAGCTAGAGGTGGGACGCCTTCTCTTCGATCGTCATCTCCGCGAGAAGCGCTACGGCGCGCTCGCCGGTCGACCGTGACGTGTCGTTCCAGCTGGCCATCGCTATCCCCTGTGCTGTCGTCCTGTCCGTGCCACCCACGGGTCATCCGCGGGGCGCAAGTGGTCCAGGCGACCCTCACGGATCGCGGTCTTGAGGCTCAGCGCCCCGACCACGAGGCTCGGATTCTGCAAGTGTCCGGCGTAGATGCCGTCGACGATGTCGTCCAATGCCGCCCAGCGCACCTCCATGTGCGCCTCCTCGTCACCGAGGACGAATCCCTCGGGCCGTGGTGCTTGTACGAGATCCCGGGCGAGGTAGATACGCAGCGACTCGGAGCTGCCTCCGGGGCTCGAGAAGATATCCACGAGCACCCGCCAGTTCTTGGCAGCCAGCTCAGCCTCCTCGGCGAGCTCGCGCTGCGCGGCGGCAAGGGGGTCCTCGCTCGCGATGTCGAGCAGCCCTGCCGGCGCCTCGACCTCCTGGAACCCGACGGGGTGCCGGTACTGCGTGACGACGGCCACGCGGGAGTTGTCATCCACGGCGATGATCCCGACGGCACCGGGATGCTCGAGGTACTCGCGCACCATCGTGTGCCCGTCAGGCGTCGTCACCTCGTCGGTGACGAACCGCATCAGACGTCCACGTACCTCGTCCACGCGGCGGGTCGGCCACGCCAGGCGTACGTCGTGGAGCTCGTCGCTGGAGAGTTCGAAGCCTGGAAGGCTCACTACTCCGCCTCGGGCAGGCGGCCGGCGTTCTTGCGCCGCAAGGCGGCTTCCACCAGGCCCCTGAACAGCGGGTGCGGCTTCGTGGGCCGAGACTTCAGCTCAGGGTGAGCCTGCGTCGCGACGAAGAACGGGTGCATCTCGGTCGGGAGCTCGATGAACTCGACGAGCTTGGCGTCCGGGGACGTACCCGAGATCACGAGGCCGACCTTCTCGAGCTGCTTGCGGTACGCGTTGTTCACCTCGTAGCGGTGGCGGTGACGCTCGGTGACCTGCCGCGTCCCGTACAGCCTGCTCACGATCGAGCCACGGGTGAGCTCGGCTGGGTACGAGCCGAGCCGCATCGTCCCGCCCATGTCACCGTCACCGGAAACGATCTTGACCTGCTCGGCCATGGTCGCGATGACCGGATGCGCGGTGTCGGGGTCGAACTCGGTCGAGGCAGCGCCCTCGAGCCCGGCGAGGTTGCGGGCCACTTCCATCACCATGCACTGCAGGCCGAGGCACAGCCCGAGGATGGGCACCTGGTTCTCGCGGGCGTAGCGGATCGCGCCGATCTTGCCCTCGACGCCGCGGATGCCGAAGCCGCCGGGCACGACGATGCCGTCCACGCCGCCCAGCGCATGCGCGGCGCCCTCAGGGGTCGCGCAGTCGTCGGACGGTACCCACTGGATGGCCACCTTCGCCCAGTTGGCGAACGCGCCGGCGCGCAGCGCCTCGAGGACCGACAGGTACGCGTCCGGGAGGTCGATGTACTTGCCGACCAGGGCGATCGTGACGTCCTCCT
>DAIPZP010000281.1:0-2093 GCA_036782155.1 Propionibacteriaceae bacterium | reverse complement strand
CGCCTCCGCCTCGGCCGCCAGCCGCGCCAGCCCGACTCCATACCCATTGCCCTTCGCCACCGGCACGAGCCCGGGCGTCGCCGCCTGTACACGTCGCTGGTGGGCACGCCAGTCAGCCGCCGGTACGCGCAGTACGACGCTCATCAGGCCTCCTCGTCGTTCGTGGTGGCGGGGCGACGAACGCCCTCCGGCGGCAAGGGCATCGTTGGGGCGCTTCGGCCGAACCGCCGCCGCACCATCCGTACACCCCGAGTCGGCAACCGCAGCAGGCCCTTCGCGATGCCCATGTAGCGACTGCGATCCAGGTACGCACGGAACGCCGCGTACAGCGCGCGGTTGATCGGGAGGTCCCACTCGCCGAGGTACTGGACGGCCTCGCCGCCCGTACCCACCTTGAACTGGATCAGCCCGATCTCGGGGTCGTCGGCGGCGAGTCCCTCCGTGATGCCGCGCAGGTCGTACACGGTCGCTCCGGCGGCCAGCGCGTCCTGAATCATCCGCCACTGGATCGCGTTCGACCCGCGGACCTCGCGCTTCGAGTTGGAGCTCGCGCCGTACGAGTACCAGGCGTGCGACCCGACCCGTACCCACGTCGTCGCGGCGACGAGGTCACCTTCGTGGCGCGCGAGGTACAGCCGGATCCGGTCCGGATCCTCGGCGCGCAGCGCGTCCCACATGGTCTGGAAGTACGCGAGCGGGCGGCCCGTGAAGCCGTCACGCGAGGCGGTCTCGAGGTACAGCGCGTGGAAGGCCGCGAGGTCCTCGCGGCCGCCCTGTGAGACCTCGACGCCGACCTTCTCCGCCTTCTTGATGTTGCGCCGCCAGAGCTGGTTCATGCCGGTCAGCAGCTGCTCGGGCGACTTCCCAGCCAGCGGCAGCCGGAAGTTGAACTCCGGCTGGCCGGCGGCGAAGCCTTCGTCGGTGTGCTGCGGGACCCAGCCGAGGTGCCGGAGCTGCCCGCGCAGACGTGTCGCCGCCGGGTCGATGGCGTCCGGCTCGACCTCGGACAGCTTCGTCACCAGGTCGTCGGCGATGGCCCGCTTGATCGTCTCCGTACCCCAGCGGCGCCACACGATGGTGGGGCCGATGCGTACGGCGAACGCGCCGCGGCCCGACACGTACGTCACGAGCGGTTCCAGCAGCTCTGTCACCTGCGGCGAGGACCAGTCGAGGATCGGACCTTCGGGGAGGTAGGCGAGCGAGCGGCCGATCTTCGGCAGGTCCCGGTACAGGACGAGCCCGGCTCCGACGAGCATGTCGCCGTCGTACCAGCCGAGGCTCTCCGCCCTCCACTCGCTCTTCACCGTGCCCCAGGCAGGGGTCTGGAGGAAGCTCGCCTGACCGCGCGCGGCGATGTAGCTGAGGTGCTCGCTGGCGCTGATCGGCCGGACCCGGATGCTCACGGGCCGAATCTACCGGCAACGGTGCCTAGCGAGTTTTCGAGAGACCATGAGAAGTCCCTCACGAAGCCCCCACCCCAATCCCCTCGAGGGAAAACTCTGGACGCGAGGGGGGTGAGTGACATGGTGTCGAACGGCAGTCTTCTGGCGGCTTTGAGGGAAGCTCTTCCCGGCCCGGCGGCCCGGACCACGCTCGTTCTCGGCCTCCTCGCCGCACTGTTAGCCGTCACGGTTCCGCTGGTTACAGCGATCGACTCACACGTGGCGACGCAGGTATCGGTACAGCGGTAGCCCAGGCGCCCCAACGCCTTACCGCTCGAGGAGACGGTGTCCCCAAGCACCGTTCTCCACTCCGACTAGCGGAGATGCCCGTGAACCGGGCCGTAGCGTCCCCAAGCGCTTACGGCCCGGTGACACGGCACCTACACCCGCACAACCCCAAGAACTCGCGCACAACCCTTATGCCGCATTTTCGCGGCAAAAGGGTTGTGCGCGCACTCGTGGGGTTGTGCGCACTCG
This sequence comes from Propionibacteriaceae bacterium, assembly GCA_036782155.1. Lineage (GTDB taxonomy): Bacteria > Actinomycetota > Actinomycetes > Propionibacteriales > Propionibacteriaceae > Fen-668. Next base: position 174 of record DAIPZP010000281.1, on the reverse strand, counting down.
TAAGGTTGTGCGGGCGCCGCTACTCCGGCTGTACAGAGTTGCTGGAGATGCCAGGAATCCCCTCGTGGATGATCTTGCCGGGGTTGAACCTTCTGTCCGGGTCGACGCCGTCGAAGAGCTTGCGCTGGATGAACACGCCGGCCGGTGAGATGTCCTGGTCGAGCCAGGGGCTGT
>DAIPZP010000280.1:0-2145 GCA_036782155.1 Propionibacteriaceae bacterium | reverse complement strand
GCGCTGTGGGGCGACTCGTCAGGCGCGCACACGGCCGTACTGACGGCGCTGACCACGGACGACCCGTACTTCTCGGACGAGCCGGCGGACGCGCCCGTACCGGAGATCCACGCCGTGGTCGACTACTACGGGCCCACCGACATCTCACGGATGAACGAGGAGCCGTCGACCCAGGACCATCGCGCTCCCGACAGCCCAGAGGGCCAGCTGATCGGTGACCTCGATGTGCTCGACAACCCTGAGCTTGCGCACGGCACGGTGCTGATGACCCACATCGGCGAGGGCGTCGAGTTGCCGCCCTTCCTCGTCATCCACGGCAGCAAGGACCGGCTCGTACCGTTCGGCCAGTCGATCATGCTCGTCGAGGCGCTGCGCGAGGCCGGCCAGAACGTCACGTTCTACAAGCTCGCCGCCGCCGACCACGGCGACCCGTCCTTCTGGAAGCCCGCCACCCTCGACCTCGTCGTCGACTTCATCGAGCAGCATCGCCCCAGGTCCTAGCCGTGGCCGACGTCCGGTTCAGTCGGCGAGCGGCACTCCGGTGAGGTAGCGAGCCACGACGCGGGCCGCGGCATCGAGGCACTGCTGCGGGCCGCCCCCCTCGACCAGGCGCGCGAGGAACGCCGCCTTGTACGCATCGCCGGCGCCGTTGGTGGTCGTCACATCCGTCAGCACGTCGGGGACCTGCCACGTCGTCGTACCGGCCCACGCGGACGGGTCGATGCCGCACGCCGCGAACGGAGCCAACCGGTCCGGGTCCGCCACTCGCAGGTACGACCCCCGCTCGCCCAGCGTGATGAGGACCACGCCGGCGCCCCAGTCGAGGAAGCGGTCGGCCCACTCGGACACGTACGCGTCGTTGACGTCCATCGGCAGGCCAAGGCAGTTGGCGAGGTCGTGCCAGCTGGGGCAGAACACGTCGGACACGGCCACCGCGGCGCGGAGGAGGGCCTCCCAGTCGACATCGCGTACGGGAGAGTTGTCGGCCACGAACGCGAGGTCCAGCGACGTCGCGACGCCCTGGCTGTGTGCGCGGTCGAAGAGCCGCACGATCGGCGCTCCGCCGTCGGCGCACATCGAAGGCGTGAGCGACGGGTAGCCGAAGTGGAGCAGCCGCGTGGCGGTCACGGCGCAGTCGCCGACGAACGCCGCGTTGGCGCCGGTGTGGTGCCAGAAGGAGCGATCGACGCCCTCAGGCTCGACGACCAGTGAGTACGACGTGGCGAGGCCCGGCATCACCGCCAGATCCACGTCGCGGTGGTGTGTCCCCAAGATCCGCCGCGCCATCGCGCCGAGCTCGTCGTTACCGACACACGCCGAGAGCGAGACGTCCACCCCCAGGTCAGCCAGCACCCGCCCGCAGTTGCCGACCGCGCCACCCATCGAGATGCCCATCGGCCCAACGACCGCCAGCTCGCCAGGAGCGGCGACCTTCGTCGATCCCAGGCCTGGCTTGAGATCCACGCAGAGGTGGCCGACAACCTGGATGCTGCTCATCGGGCCTGCCCCGATGATGTCCGCTTCGCGCATGGTCACATCCTGGCCACTTGCGCTGTACATCGATACCTGTCAATATTCACGTATGTCTACCTTGGCATCTCAGGATCGCCCCTCGGTCCTCACCGTGCCCGAGGCCACCAAGGCCGCACGAGTGCTGAAGGCCCTGGCCGACCCCGTACGGCTCAGGCTTATCTCGCTGATCCTGGCTGAGGGGGAAGCCCGGGTGGGTGACCTGGGCACCGAGTTCGAGCTGTCCCAGCCGACCATCACGCACCACCTGAACGTCCTCTTCGACGCCGGACTGGTGGTCCGGACCAGGGACGGCAACCGCGTGCTCTACAGGGCGAACCCGTCGACGCTCGCCGCAGCAGCCGCCACCATCACCCCAGGGCCCTCGACCCCGCCTCCGGCTCGTTGGTCGCCGCCACCTGAAGGCAAGTCGCTACCAGGCCTGACATGGGACGCGGCCGACCGCACCATGGCCCGCGGCATCGAGGACCTGTCCTTCCGCTACGCGGGCAGCTTCAACACCGAGACCATCGACCGGTACGTGCACGAGTCGTACCAGACGCTGTACCGGACCGCGCGGGTCAAGACCCACCTGCCGATCCTCGCGCTGCGGTTCGCGGCCGAACGGCTGACCGC
>DAIPZP010000279.1:0-2220 GCA_036782155.1 Propionibacteriaceae bacterium | reverse complement strand
TGATGAGGACCAGGCCCACGAGGCCGACAGCGAACGACACCAGCGCCGCGGCCAGCGGTGACCCCATGACCGTGCCCAGCCGCCCGTTGACAGTGGCTTGTACGGCACCGAGCACCCCGGCGCCGATACCCGCGGCCCAGAGCAGCGCCGTCGCCCAGGTCGGGCCCGACCTGGCCGGGGCGGATCGATGCCGCAGGTTGACGAGGACGGCGCCCAGGGCGACCAGCACGACGCCAACGACGCGACCGATCGTGAGCGGCCGCGGAGTCGTCCCGAAGGCTCCGAGCATGTCGATCACGAGCCCGCCGACTACCTGTCCGAACAGCGGCAGGATCACGGTGGCCGAGGCGCCGATCCGAGGCAGCAGCACCATGTTCATCGTCAGGAAGATCAGTCCGCACAGGCCACCGATCCAGATCCACCAAGGTTGAGACGCGACCGTCGCGGCGAGGGGCAGGGGGGTTCGGGTCGCGAGCACGACGATGCCGAGGCCGAGCGTGCCAACCCCGAACGACACCAGCGACGCCAGCAGGGTGACCCCGATGTGGCGAGCGAGCCGGGAGTTGACGCCGGTCTGGATGGGGATGATGGCGCCGACGACCACCGCGAGGACTACCGCCACAAGGGTCACGGCGTCGACCCTAAGGCCGCGGGAACCCTAGCGAGCCAGGCGTACCGGGATGCGGTGCCTTCCGAAGTGGCCCGGCTCCGCGTCGTACCGTCCGGGCAGCGTCGTTCCGCAGTCCGGGCACCGGCCCTCGGCGGTCAGGCGGTAGGCGAGCAGCTCGTAGTTGTCGCGCTCGATGAGGCGGGCGTGGCAGGAGGAGCAGTACGTGATCTCGCCGCTCGGATCGACGATGTTGCCCGTGTAGACGTGGTGCAGCCCCTCGGAGAGCAGCACCTCGCGGGCGCGACGGAGCGTCGCGGGCGGTGTCGCCGGTACGTCCCGCATCCGCCAGTCGGGGTGGAACGCCGTGACATGGTGGGGGACGTCGGGCCCGAGCTCGGACATCACCCACCTGCCCATCTCGTGCAGCTCGGCGTCGGAGTCGTTGAACCCGGGGATGAGCAGCGTGGTGATCTCGACCCAGACGTCGGTCTCGGCCACGAGGTACGCGAGCGTGTCCAGCACGGGCCGCAGCTTGGCGCCCGTGACCTTCTCGTAAAAGTCGTCCGTGAACCCCTTGAGATCGACGTTCGCCGCGTCCATCACCGAGAAGAAGTCGCGCCGCGTCTCGGGGTTCACGTAGCCGGCCGTGACGGCCACCGACGAGATCCCGCGATCGTGACAGGCTAGGGCGGTGTCGATCGCGTACTCGGCGAAGATGACGGGGTCGTTGTACGTGAAGGCGACGCTCTTGCACTCGAGGTCGACGGCTGTGGAGGCGATGAGCTGCGGTGATGCCTGGTCCATCAGCCGGTCCATCTCGCGGGCCTTGGACATGTCCCAGTTCTGGCAGAACTTGCAGCCGAGGTTGCAGCCGGCGGTGCCGAACGACAGCACGGACGTGCCGGGGTAGAAATGCGCGAGCGGCTTCTTCTCGATGGGGTCGATGCAGAAGCCCGACGACCTCCCGTACGTGGTCAGCACCATCTCGTCGCCTTCGCGGGCTCGTACGAAGCAGAACCCTCGCTGCCCGTCGCGGAGCCGGCACTCGCGGGGGCAGACGTCGCACTGGATCCGACCGTCGTCGAGCTCGTGCCACCAGCGCGCGGTCATGTCTCCTCGAACGCCTTCACGCTGTAGCGGGACAGGCGGGCGTCGTCGTCCCACCAGCCAGCGGGTAGCCCGGCCTTGCGGACCAGGTGCGCGAGGAACTCATCCGGTTCGGAGAGCGAGTCCCAGACCTGTGGCAGGAACGTGCCCCGGTGGTTGCCGTACTCCAGCGTCAGCCCGTCGACGCCCGGCCTCAGCCGGGACAGGGCGTCCGCGCGGTCCGTGAACGGGTACGGCTCAGGGGCGGACAGCACCGACACCTCGATGTGGGTGTCGGGGAGCTCGTCGGCGGTCAGCGGCGGGAAGCGTGGGTCGCGGACCGCGGCGTTCACGGCGTTCGCGGCGACGTCGTCACGCAGCGGCCGGTACGCCGTGAGGCTGCCGATGCAGCCGCGCAGCGCGCCCTTTTGGGTGAGCGTGACGAACGCTGCGCCAGGGGTGTCGAGCCAGGAATCCTCGTTTCGATACCCCAGATGCCCAGAACCCCCGGGATCCGGGCGGTT
>DAIPZP010000278.1:0-2221 GCA_036782155.1 Propionibacteriaceae bacterium | reverse complement strand
AGTTGCAGCTCAGCTTGACGCCGGACAGCGTCACGGGCGCCGCGAAGAGGTTCGTCAGCGCCTCGCCGACCGCCATCCGGCCGGACGCGGGCGCGTTGACCGAGGCCAGCGGCATCCGCTCGCCCGACGCCATCGCCTGCCCGGCGAGCCCGGTGTAGTCGGACAGCGTCTCGGCCACGTCGGCGACCGGCACCTGCCACGGACCGACCATCTGGTCGCGGTGGTTGAGGCCCCCGACCGTACGGTCACCGATCGTGATCAGAAACCGCTTCGACGCCACCGACGGGTGACGCAGGATCGCGTACGCGGCATCGCGCAGGTCCACACCCGTGAGATCGAGCTCAGGCGCCCGATGCACCACCCGCGCCACATCGCGCGTCATCCGCGGCGCCTTGCCGAACAGCACCTCCATCGGCATGTCGATCGGCCGGTCATCGTCGTCGGCATCGTTAGCACCCGGCGCCAGCACCAGCAGCCCGTCGTCGCGTGCGACACCGACCACCGAGTACGGGCACCGCTCCCGCTCGCACAACGCCGCGAACCCCTCGAGCGACTCGGGCGCGATCGCCATCACGTACCGCTCCTGGCTCTCGTTGCACCAGATCTCCTTCGGCGCCAGGCCCGACTCCTCCACCGGCACGGCCGAAAGGTCGAACCGCGCGCCGAGCGCGGCGCCCTCGACGAGCTCGGGGAACGCGTTCGACAGGCCACCCGCGCCGACGTCGTGGATCGCGAGGATCGGGTTGTCGGCGCCCAGACGCGAGCAGTGGTTGATGACCTCCTGGGCGCGGCGCTGGATCTCGGGGTTGCCGCGCTGTACGGAGTCGAAGTCGAGCTCCGCCGCGTTGGCGCCGGCCGCCATCGACGAGGCCGCGCCACCGCCCATGCCGATCCGCATCCCAGGGCCCCCGATCTGGACCAGCAGCGTGCCCGGATCGTAGGAGATCTTCTCGGTCTGGCTAGCGCTGATGGAGCCCAGACCACCGGCACTCATGATCGGCTTGTGGTAGCCGCGACGTACGCCGTCGACGGTCTGCTCGTACACGCGGAAGAACCCGCCAAGCCCGGGCCGGCCGAACTCGTTGTTGAACGCCGCCGCACCCAGGGGCCCCGCGATCATGATGTCGAGCGGGCTGGCGATGTGGTCGGGCGCGCCGTACGGGTCGCGCTCCCACGGCTCGTCCGTACCGGGCAGGTGCAGGTTGGACACGGCGAAGCCCGTGAGGCCCGCCTTCGGGGCGGAGCCACGGCCCGTCGCACCCTCGTCGCGGATCTCGCCGCCCGAGCCGGTCGCCGCGCCCGGGAACGGGCTGATCGCGGTCGGGTGGTTGTGGGTCTCGACCTTCATGAGGACGTGGACCTCGTCGGGGGTCGCCACGTACTCGCTCGGACCGTCGCTCCCCGTCGGCGCCCAGCGCGTGACGAGGCCGCCTTCCATCACCGAGGCGTTGTCCTTGTAGGCGACCACGGTCCCGTGCCCGTTCATTGCCTCGGTGTGGCGGATCATCCCGAAGAGCGACTTCTCCTGCGGCACGCCGTCGACGATGAAGTCGGCGTTGAAGATCTTGTGGCGACAGTGCTCGGAGTTGGCCTGCGCGAACATCATCAGTTCGACGTCGGTGGGGTTCCGCTCGAGGCCTGTGAACGAGCTGACGAGGTAGTCGATTTCGTCGTCGGACAGCGCCAGGCCGAACGCGACGTTGGCCTCCTCGATGGCGGTACGACCGCGTCCGAGCACGTCGACATGGGCCATGGGCTCCGCCTTGCGCTCGTTGAAGAGGGCTGCGGCGTCGGCGACGGACGCGAATGCCGACTCGGTCATCCGGTCGTGCAGCAGGTCGGCGCAGGTGGCCCAATCGGCCTCGCCGAGTGGCGCGGCGCTAGCCAGTGTGTACTCGAGGACCCGCTCCACCCGTCGTACCGCCACACCACAGCTGTGTGCGATGTCGGTCGCCTTCGACGCCCACGGCGAGAGCGTGCCGAGCCGGGGGGCGACGACCACCGTGGTCGTGGAGGCGCCGGTCGCGACGGGCCCAGGCGGGGGTCCGTACGTGAGGAGCCGGGTTACGGTCTCGGAGGTTGCCGCGTCGAGGGCCGTGTCGCTGGCCACCTGGTGCACGTACCGGCCGGTCACCTCGGTCATTGTGGGTACGGCCGCTTGCAGGCGTCGCACGAGGGCGGCGGCCCTGAACGGCGACAAGGCGTTGCCGCCTTCGACGGA
>DAIPZP010000277.1:0-2323 GCA_036782155.1 Propionibacteriaceae bacterium | reverse complement strand
TGCGTGACGCGTTGCCCGGACGGTCCGCGTGTGCCATGAATGCCACCCATAGGTCCTCGAGCCGAGCCGACCGGGAACGCAGACACGTGTCGATGGCCTCGCCGCCCACCTCATCGACGAGGTCGATGGCCGTCAACGCCGGCGCCGTCAGACGCAGCTCTCCGAACTGGAGGATGTGATCAGGGTCGATGTGGCGCTGGTGGAATCGGTAACCGCGAGCGGTCGGTGGATGCGCCCTGCGGGCGATGTCGATCTCGCGCACAAAGATGGCGGGCCAGAAGGACAGTCGCGCGGCCGCTCGGCCGGTGATGACGGCGTCGGGTTGCCACCGCGCGACAGCCAGGGCTCGGACTCGAAGGTCCGGCACGGCATCCCGAAGCGCGTAGGTGCCCGGCAGCAGGCGTTTCACAAGGCCAGCTGCCACCGCGCTCTCCAGGCTGCGCTGGCCGGCTGGGTCCAGAGAGGCGCGGCGGATCACTGGGCCCTGGTCCGCGAGAAATGTCTCCAACTTCACACCACGACCATGTGCGTCGCGCAGACTGATCCGTCGTGGAGTTTGAGACCTGTGGATAAGCCCTCGCGCTCAGCCGTCCACATCATTGGCGTGGGCTACACATCCGGGTTTTCGCTGCTCCGTGGGGGTGAATGGGCTCACGGAGCCGAATCCCTGCGACTGAGCGGCGAAGACCCGGATTACTCGCCCAGCAGTACGGCCCTCAGCTCGGCGGCCGTGTCGCACAGTGCGAGCGGGTCGGTGGCCTCGATGTCGGCGCGGACGCCCGCACCCCACGTGACGGCGACGGCAGGCAGACCGGCGTTGCGCGCGGCGACGACGTCGACGGCGGCATCCCCCACGTACACAGCCTCCTCGACCTTCGCCCCCAGCAGCTCGAGCCCCCGCAGCAGCGGCCGCGGATCGGGCTTGTGAGCCGGTACGTCCTCGTGGCCGACCAGCAGCGGGATGTCGAGCTTGCAGAGCCGGATCGCCCACTCGGCCGGCGGGCGGCGCTTGGACGTGACGACGCCCGTCTTCACGCCAGCGGCCTTCAGGTCGCGCAGCAGCTCGGGCACGCCCTCGTACCCCTTCATCAGCCGCTCCGTGTTCGCCTCGTTGAACGTCGTGTACGAGGCGTATGCCTTCTCGCCGAGCTCCGGCCCGAGGGCCCCCCGGAACGCGTCGATCAGGGACTTGCCGATCCAGCTCTTGATCTCGGCCTCGTCCCACTCGTGGCCGACGACCTCGCGGAACGCGTGCTGATAGCTGGTCACGATGAGGTTGATGGAGTCGGCGAGGGTGCCGTCGAGGTCGAAGAGGATCACGGGCCAGCGTGGCGTCATGGCCGCGAGCGTACCGAGCGCGCGCTCCCGGCCCCACCATGGGTGCGCATCCCTCGCCGCCCCGGCGAGAGCATCATGGTGGAGGAGAGGAATCACTGTGTTCGGAGACGGCGAAGGACCTTCGATGAGGGCCTGGACCCTGTACGGGATGGCGGTGGTAGTGAGGATCGCCACGCTCGTGTGGGCGGTGCTTCAGCTGCCCGACAAGATCGCGACCCACTTCGGCCCATCGGGAGCGGCCGATGGTTGGGGCACTCGGGCCGGGTACGTCGCTTTCGACGTCGTCATCTCGGCTGCCCTCGTCCTCGGGCTCCCCATGCTGGTGAGGGTGATCCTGGCTGGCTCGGGCGTGGGCCTCAACATCCCGCACAAGGAGTACTGGCTGCGTCCTGAGAACCGGCCCCTCCTTCGCCGCCGGCTGACCGGCGACATGCTGTTCATCGGGGGCGCCACCGGACTGCTGCTCAGCTGGGTCGACATCGAGGTCGTACGCGCGAACACCCTTGCCACGCCGGCGATGGGCGGCTCTGAGTGGATCCCGATCTCGCTCTTCGTGGTCGCGATCCTCGGCTATACGGTCTGGATGGCGACCAAGCGGTACGCGATTCCAGCAGGCGCTGAGGGACGCTGAGCGTCAGCCCCGCGGGCCGACCCAGCGGGGGACGCGAGCGACGTAGACGTCGTACTCATGCCCGAACCGCTCCTGCAGTGCCGTCTCCTCTGCGCGGATCTGCGGGTGGAGGGCAGCGACGAGGGCCGGGATGCCGAGCAGCGCGAGCGGGCGGCCGAGCCAGGCCGCGTGCGACGCGAGCATGAGTGCGTCGGCGACGTAGATCGGGTTCCGGCTGCGGCCGAAGACTCCCGACGTGACAAGCGCCTTCGTCTTGTGAGGGGCGCGCGGGTCGATCGTCGTACCGGCCTTGGTGAACTTCCAGCCGACCGCTCCGTACAGCGCCGCAGCACTCAGGCCGAGCCCGACCGCCAG
>DAIPZP010000276.1:0-2326 GCA_036782155.1 Propionibacteriaceae bacterium | reverse complement strand
GCCTGTGACACCCGGTCGTCCAGAAGCCGCGCCCCGCTGATCCGGTGCCGGCGCCCGCCTCCGACGCGGACCGCTACCGGGGGGCGGAGCGCGTTCAGCTGGTCGACCACCGCCTGTGCCGCCGCGACGTCCTCCTCGAGATGCACCCCTATTACGGCCGCGCGCGCGCCGACCTCGCTCGCGACGGTCTTCCAGTCCTCCAGCGGTACGTCGGCGCCGAGATAGATCGCGTTCACCCCAGCGCGCCGAAGACACGTCGCGAACGCCAGCAGCATGAGCTCGTGCCGCCCGCCCTGGGGCAGCCCCACCAGCACCGCCACGCCACCTCGAGGCTGCGCGTCGTTGAAGTGCGCCGACAGGTGCCGCGCCACCGCGGCGCTCGCGAAGTGCTCCTGCGCGACGCTGATCCGGCCGCTCTGCCACGCCTCGCCCAGGCGCTCGAGCTCGGCGGGCAACCACCCGTCGACGACGTCGTCGAAGCTGGTCGCCGCGAAGGCCTCGTTCAGTACGGCGTGGACGCGTTCGGGGTCGAGCTCTGCCGCCGAGGACACCAGGTCCAGGGTCGCGCCAGGGACGAGCGGGATCGCGGAGTGTCCCTGAACCGACGTCCCGCGCACCGTCCTCGCGGCCAGTGACGCCGGTACCCCGCTGTTGACCAGCGCGACCATCGCCCTCAGCACCGCGACCTGTTCGTCGTCGTACAACCGGTAGCCGGCGGGTGAGCGAGCCGGCTCCACCACCCCGTACCGGCGCTCCCAGACGCGCAGGGTCGCCTCCGTAGCGCCTGTCAGCGCTGACACCTGCTTGACCGAGTACACCGTCGCTCGCTTCCTGATGTGGACCACCACATGCTAGCCACAAGCTTGGACAAGGCTTCAACAAGCCCTTGACGGGGTACGTGTCTACACCTAAATTGGTGGAAACCTTATACAAACATTGGACGGACGTCATGGTCTTGCAGCACAAGTCCCGGCAATTGGGCCCGGGAGACCTCGCCTCTGACGATGTGGTCCTCGTCGATGACTCTGGCTTGCCTCTGGGATCTGCACCTCGGATCGAAGTCCACACAGACGAGACGCCCCTCCACCTCGCCTTCTCCACGTACCTGTTCAACGCGCGGGGCGAGGTGCTGCTGACCCGGCGGGCACTGGGCAAGAAGACGTGGCCAGGAGTTTGGACGAACTCCTGCTGCGGTCACCCACGCCCGTCGGAGTCGCTGGAGGATGCGGCTCGTCGCCGGATCCGGGAGGAGCTCGGCCTCACGGTCGGTCCGCTCGTCCCGCTGCTGCCCGAGTTCCGCTACCGCGCGGTCGACGCGTCCGGCATCGTCGAGAACGAGATCTGCCCGGTCTTCGCCGGGTACGTCACCGAGGCCGATCCCCGTCCCAACCCCGACGAGGTCGCCGAATGGGCGTGGGTGCCGTGGGGGAAGTTCGCCGCCGCCATCACCGCCACGCCCCACGTGTACAGCCCGTGGGCCGCGTTGCAGGTGCCGCTGCTCGTGTCCAAGCAGCCAGCGGCATCCCCATCGACCGTCCGCATCCCCGATGTCGAGGCCGTCTGCTGGGACGTCGACGCGCTGCTCACGGAAGAGATCGGGACTTTGACCGCCGAGTGGGACGTGTACGCGGACGGCAACGGCGTCGACGTCCTTCCCCTCGACTTGCCCACCTGGCTAGGAGATCTGCTCGTCGGTCGCGGCAAGCGGCTGCGCGTGGCGATGAGCTACTGGGGCTTCCTCGCCGCCGGTGGCACGGCCGGGTCCGCGGACTACCGGTACCTGGTCCGCGCCGCCGCCGCCCTCGAGGCGCTCCACCTGTTCGCGCTCGTCCACGACGACGTGATGGACGAGTCCGCATCCCGTCGCGGCCGCCCCTCGGCACACGTCGAGGCGTCCCGCTGGCACGCCGCCGCCCGCGGTGTCGGCGATCCGCGACTCTTCGGCACGAACATCGCCGTCCTGCTCGGGGACCTCGCCCACACAGTGGCCGACCGGATCGCCAACGAGCTGCCGAAGCCACTGCGGAAGGTCTGGTACGCGGTGTGCGTGGAGCTGGTCGCAGGCCAGCGCGCCGACCTCACCGGCGCGGCCGCAGGCCGCCGCGACCTCGCGCACGCCGAGCACGTCGCACGGCTCAAGTCCGGGCGCTACTCGATCGAGCGGCCCCTGGAGCTCGGGGCATTTGCTGCCGGGGCGATGCCGGAAGTCGTCGACACCCTCATGCAGTGCGGGGAGCACATCGGCAGGGCGTTCGCGTTGCGTGACGACTATCTCGGCGTGTGGGGCGACCCGGCGCTCACGGGCAAGCCCGCCGGCGACGACCTG
>DAIPZP010000275.1:0-2345 GCA_036782155.1 Propionibacteriaceae bacterium | reverse complement strand
GCGATGGGGAAGCCGGTCGCCTTCGAGGCGAGCGCGGACGAGCGCGACACGCGGGGGTTCATCTCGATGACGATCATGCGGCCGTCGACGGGGTTGATCGCGAACTGGATGTTGCAGCCGCCGGTGTCGACGCCGACAGCCCGGATGATGCCAATGCCGACGTCGCGCATCCACTGGTACTCGCGGTCGGTGAGCGTCAGGGCCGGGGCAACCGTGATCGAGTCGCCGGTGTGGACGCCCATCGGGTCGAGGTTCTCGATCGAGCAGACGATGACCACGTTGTCTCTTGCGTCCCGCATCACCTCGAGCTCGTACTCCTTCCAACCGAGGATCGACTCCTCGATGAGCACCTCGGTGACAAGCGACGCGTCGAGGCCGACGCCCGCGATCCGGGTGAGCTCTCCCCCATTGTGCGCGAAGCCCGAGCCGACGCCGCCCATCGTGTACGAGGGGCGGACGACCACCGGGTAGCCCAGCTCGTCCGCCGCGGCGCACACCTCGTCGAGCGTGTGGCAGATCAGCGAGCGCGCGGTCTCGGCGTGGCCGCCAGGGATGTCGAGCGAAGCGACGACCTGCTTGAACGACTCGCGGTTCTCGCCGCGCTGGATGGCGTCGATGTTCGCGCCGATCAGCTCGACGCCGTACCTGGAGAGAACGCCGTTCTCGTGCAGGGCGACAGCCGCGTTGAGCGCCGTCTGGCCGCCCATGGTGGCGAGCAGGGCGTCGGGACGCTCGAGGGCGATGACCTTCTCGAGGTATTCGGGCGTGATCGGCTCGATGTACGTGGCGTCGGCGAACTCGGGGTCGGTCATGATCGTCGCGGGGTTCGAGTTCACGAGGATGACCCTGAAGCCCTCCTCGCGCAGCACACGGCAGGCCTGGGTGCCGGAGTAGTCGAACTCGCAGGCCTGTCCTATGACGATCGGGCCGGAGCCGATGACGAGGATCGAGGCGATGTCGGTACGGCGTGGCATCAGGAGACTCCCCCGGACCGGACACCGGACATCACGTCGGCGAACCGCTGGAACAGATAGGCAGCATCGTGCGGACCGGCGGCGGCCTCCGGGTGGTACTGGACGGAGAAGCCCCGCACCACGCCGTCCTCGCCGGTGAGCTCGAGACCCTCGACCACCGAGTCGTTGATGCAGATGTGGGAGACCGTGGCGATTCCGTACGGAGTCGTCGTGGGTCGGTCGGCGGGTGCGTCGACGGCGAAGCCGTGGTTGTGGGCGGTGATCTCGACCTTGCCAGTTGTGCGGTCCTGGACGGGCTGGTTGATGCCGCGGTGACCGTACTTCAGCTTGTACGTGCCGAAGCCGAGCGCGCGGCCGAAGATCTGGTTTCCGAAGCAGATGCCGAAGAAGGGCACGCCGCGAGTGAGCGCCTCGCGGACCAGCTCGGCCTGTACGTCGGCGGTCGCCGGGTCGCCGGGGCCGTTCGAGAGGAACAGCCCGTCCGGCTTCAGCGCCATGATGTCGTCGATCGTCGAGGAGGCCGGTACGACGTGGACCGTCATGTGGTGCGCCACCATCTGCTTGGGCGTCATCGACTTGATGCCGAGGTCGAGGGCGACGACCGTGTACTGGCTCTCGCCCTCCGGCTGCACCGTGTACGGCTCGGCGACGGTCACGTCACCCACGAGGTTGGCACCCTCCATCTGGGGCGACTGCAACACCTTGGACAGGAGCGCGTCAGCGTCAAGCGTCTCCGTGGAGATGCCCACGCGCATCGCTCCGCGCTCGCGGAGGTGGCGGGTCAGGGCGCGGGTGTCGATGTCACTGATGCCCACGACCGACTGGGCCCGCAGCTCGGCGTCGAGTGAGCGCACCGAGCGCCAGTTCGACGGGATCCGGGACGGGTCGCGGACGACATACCCGGCGACCCAGATCCGGCCCGACTCGTCGTCCTCGTCGTTCCAGCCGGTGTTGCCGATGTGGGGCGCGGTCGCGACGACGACCTGGCGGTGATAACTGGGATCGGTGAGGGTCTCTTGGTAGCCCGACATGCCGGTCGCAAAGACCGCCTCGCCGAATGTCTCACCCGCGGCCCCGAAGGATCGACCACGGAAGGCGCGTCCGTCCTCGAGGACGAGGAGCGCGGGGACTGGCCGAAGGTCCTGGGCGTTCATCGCAGCGGACTTTATCAGGACCGGCAGGCTCGCCGAGCGTGAGCCCACACGGCGGTCAGTCACGCGCGTCAGCGTGGGGGGCCTGAGGTCACCAGGCCGCTCAGTACGGCGTTGAGGAACGCGGGCGACTCGTCGGTCGACAGCTCCGAGGCGAGCATGACTGCCTCGCTCACGACCACGTTCGGGGCGGTCGCGGTGAACAACAGCTCGTACGTGG
>DAIPZP010000274.1:0-2350 GCA_036782155.1 Propionibacteriaceae bacterium | reverse complement strand
GAGCAGGGGATCTCGTACGGGATGCCGGCGCTCATCTTCCAGGGACGCCCACTGCTCTCACTGATGAGGGCGAAGGGCCACATCGGGATCTATCCGTACAGCTCTGTCGTGGTGGCCGCGGTCCTCGAGACCCTGCCCGCGATCGACGGTCTGAGCGCAGCGAAGGGCACCGTACGTCTCCCATTGGGGGCCGAGATCCCCGAGGTCGTGATCCGCCAGCTCGTGCTCGCCCGCAGCGACGAGATCCGGGAGGCGCTCGCGAAGAAGCCCACAGCGCGGCCCAGGGTGGCCAAGCAAGCCGACTAACGGTGCGGGATCATCGATTAGGCGCCTCTGATGTGGCAATGTGTGCCTATGGCACCCCGCACTGTGCACTACGCGTTCGCACACCGCATCCTGCGCGACCTGGCTCTTGACGACAGCGTCGATCTTGTCGGTGAGGCGATCGCCGTCGACCTCGGCCCGAAGTTCGCGATCATGTGGGACGACGCTAATGCCCACGTCGCCGAGGTCGACCGAATCGCCCCCGACGGACTGGCCACCTACGTCGTCCAGCGCCCCGACTACGCCGGTGTGCTCGTCACCCTGCCTGCGCCCGTCGAGCCCGCTGAGGCACACGCCGTGATGGTCGTCCGTGGCGCCACCCCTGCCGACACCTCGTACTTCACGTGGGAGCACGGGATCGACCCCACGACCGGCGCCCCGGCGGTCTACTTCTGCGCCTGGAACCGTGGCGGCCGACACGTCAACTACGGCACCCGCCAGGACGCATCCATCGACGCGTTCGTCAACGAGGTGGGTACGAACCTCGCCAACGGCTGACCGACGCGGTCAGCGGTCCTGCGAGAACACGAGCAGCGAGTACGGCCCGATGGACACCTGCGCCGACGCCGGCTGCGCATCGGCCGGCTTGAACTGAGCCTTCACGTCTGTTGACGGGTGGCCGCCGAACAGCGGACAGTACGACGCCTCGTCGCTCGAGAACCGGAGCCGCCACGTGCCGTCGTCAGGGAAGCCGAGGCGGTACGAGGTCTGAGCGTTCGGAGACAGGTTCGCCACCACGATCACGTCGTCCCCGGGCCCGATCTCGGCCCAGCGATGCCACGCCACCACGTGGCTCTCCTCGTTGCAATGGAACACGTCCAACCCATGGCCCGACAGGCCGCGCGTGGTGTCGTACCAGTTCCTTCGCAGCCTTACGAGGTCTCGGACCAGGTCCGAGATGCCGGGGTGACCAGGCCTTTCGCTGTCGTCGCCCACCGTGCCGCCGTGGAGCACCTCCTGGCCCTGGAAGAGCAGCGGGATGCCCGGACAGGTGAGGACCATGCTGAGGCCCAACGTCACGCGCTTCGCCGACTCCCAGTCGAGGGGCTCCTCCGCAGGGGCCGGTTCCCGGTCGATGAGCTGGGCGCACTGCACGTAGACGACGCGGCTGAACGTGTCTCCGAAGCTCGAGCCGATGGCATCGCGGACGTCGGACATGGGACCGCGCAGGTCGAGCGCGTCCCTGATCTGATGGACGAACTGCTCGTCCCACTGCGTATGGAACAGCGCGCCCGACTCGTCCATGGACGTCACCTGCGCATGGCCGCCATGGTCGAGGGCGATGAGTACGACGTTGCCGTGCTGCTCGCGGATCGAGGCGTTCATCTCCCGGATGAGCTGCCAGCCGACCGAGCGCACGACCCCGGAGGAGTCCACGAGGTCCGCGTACGCGGCCATGTCGTGCCGCACGCCGTCGAGCTGCATGTCGCGCAGCCATCGGAGCGCCTCGCGGACGATGACGCTCCGTACGGAATCCTGGGTGATGTCGAGCACCACGTCGTCGACAGGGTCGAGCTTCTGATAGGCGACGTTGACGATGACGGCGAGCCCACGATGGTGGGCGTCCGTGACGAGCCGCCGCAAGGCGGCCGCACCCCCGAAGGCGCGCTCCACCGCGATGTGAGCAGAGATGTATTGGTCGCTGATCTCGGCAGGGTCGGCGGCGGGCAGAAGCTCGATCGCCGTGACGCCGAGGGCGGCGATGCCATCCAGGGTCGCGGCGCGACGCTCGGGGTCCATGTCCGGGTCGAGCTTCGTCTGGTAGATGACCAGCCCGGACAGGGGCGGGGCGACGAACTCGTCGTCACGGAGGGCTTCATCATCGTGGCGAGCGCCGACGGTCAAGACCATGGCTGTCACCTCCTCGATGGTCACGTCCCCAACTCTGATACCCGCATTCGGCCTTTTAGCAACGTAGCACGGGCACTTCAGGGCGGATTCGGCCGCCCACTACGGGGTGCGACAGGATGGTCGTCGTGATGCGTACGCTTTTCCTCCTCCATGGCGCAGGCCAGAACCCGCCCGT
>DAIPZP010000273.1:0-2487 GCA_036782155.1 Propionibacteriaceae bacterium | reverse complement strand
AGCACGGTCGCGGCGAACGCCTCGTGGATCTCGTAGTAGTCGAAGTCCTGCCACGCGAGACCGTTGCGCGCGAGCAGCCTCGGGATCGCGTACGTCGGCGCCAGCAGCAGGTCCTCGCCCCCGATGGTGTAGTCGGACGCCGCGACCTCGACGTCGACGATGCGGGCCAGCGCCGGCAGGTGGTGCTCAGCGGCATAGTCGGCGTCGGCCAGGTACGTCACCGCCGCCCCGTCGAAAAAGCCCGTCGAGTTGCCGGCTGTCATCGTGGCGCCCTCGCCACGACCGAACACGGGCTTCAGCGCACCGAGCTTCTCCAGCGTGGTGTCAGCCCGTACGCCCTGGTCCTTCGTCAGCCCGAGGTACGGCGTGACCAGGTCGTCGAAGAACCCGTCACTCCAGGCACGAGCCAGATTCTGGTGGCTCGCCAGCGCGAACTCGTCCTGCTCCAGTCGGGTGATTCCCCAGCGCGCCGTGGTCAGCGCCTGGTGCTCGCCCATCGACAGGCCGGTACGGGGCTCGGTGACGCCGGGCGAATCCGGGACGAGGTGGCTCGGCCGGATCGACGACAGCGCAGCGAGCCTGGCCGGCAGGGTCTTTGCGGAGTTGGCCGCGAGGAGCGCCCGGCGCAGCCCGTCCGAGACCGCCATGGGAGCGTCGGAGACGCTGTCCGCGCCGCCGGCGATGCCGTCCGCGATCTGGCCGAGGCGGATCTTGTTGCTCACGTAGATCGTGGCTTCGAGCCCGGTCGCGCACGCCTGCTGCAGGTCGCACGCGGGACTGTGCGGGTCGAGCGAGGAGCCCAGCGCCGCCTCGCGGGTGAGGTTGAAGTCGCGGCTGTGCTTGAGGACTGCGCCCCCCACGACCTCGCCGACGCGGTGTCCGGCCAGCCCGAACCGGGCTGCCAGCCCGTCGAGTGCGGCGGTCAGCATGTCGATGTTGCTCGCGTGACGGTACGCGCTGTGGGCGCGTGCGAACGGGATGCGGTTGCCGCCGACGACGACGGCGGTGCGGTCAGTCATGTGTCTCCTTGGACGGGTGGGACAAGAAAACCCGATACGGACAGTAGCAGGTACGTAAAGTACGGGGTACCCTCGACCGCATGGAGCATCGAGACGGACGCGACACCCGATGGCAGGAGCATCGCGTCGAGCGGCGCGCCACGCTCGTCGACTCCGCCCTGCGTGCGATCCGTACGCACGGTGCGGCGGTCACCGTCGACGAGATCGCCCTGGGCTCGGGCACGAGCAAGACGGTTCTCTACCGCTACTTCGGTGACCGCAACGGGCTGTACCTCGCGGTGGCCGACAAGGTCGCCTCGAACATCCTCTCCGAGGTCAGGCCACGGTTCGAGTCCCTGCGGGAGAGCGGAGAGGTCGCCGACCTCGTACGCGGCCTCGCTGAGGCCTACGTCGGCCTCGTCGATCGCGATCCCGACATCTACCTGTTCGTCATGAACCGGCCGCACAGCCTCCCCGCAGGCGCTGGCGACCCGGCCACGGGCATCGCCGACCGGATCGCGATCGAGCTCGCCGAGGCGATCCGCGGCGAGCAGCGGCGACGCGGCACCTCAGGGGGCGCGGTAGAGACGCTGTCGTTCGGGATCGTCGGCTTCATCCGTACCGCCACCGGCCAGTGGCTCTCCTCCGGTGGCGGCGCCGTCCTTCCTCGCGCTGAGCTCATCCAGCTCATCACCTCGACGTTCACCGCGAGCGTGTCCGACGCCGTCAACGGCGCCTCGCCCCAGCTCGTCACCGCCTGAACACCCGTCATCGCCGACAAGGAGTGTTGTGACCGACACCGCCACCCGCCCTGAGACGACCGACGCCGCCGACCCGCGGCTCGGCGAGGCGCTCAAAGTCGCCCTGGACGGCCCGTACCACGCCGCGCGTCAGGCCGCCCGCGACACCCTCACCGCCGAGGAGATCCTGCGCGACCCCAGCATGACCATGGATCAGGCCAGGGACTGGACGCTCAAGGCGCTGAAGCACCTGTCGACGAAGGGGTACGGCAACACGGGCTTCACCCTGCCCGACCAGCCGTCCGATCCGGCGGCGGTGGTCAACGGCTTCGAGGCGCTGGCGCACGGCGACCTGTCGCTGACGATCAAAGCGGGCGTGCAGTACGGGCTGTGGGGCGGCGCGATCGAGGGGCTCGGCACCGACGAGCAGATCGCCCGGTGGATGCCCGACATCGTCGCCGCCAAGCACCTCGGCTGCTTCGCGATGACCGAGATGGGCCACGGATCCGACGTGGCGAGCATCGAGACGACCCTCACGTACGACCCCGAGACCGACGAGATCATCGTGGACTCTCCGACGCCGAGCGCGACGAAGACGTACATCGGCAATGCCGCCTTGCACGGCACTTCTGCAGCGGTGTTCGGGCAGCTCTGGGTGGACGGGAAGTGCCAGGGCGTGCACTGCGTCGTCGTGCCGTTCCGCCAAGTGGTGAAGGGCAAGGGCGTCGACCTGCCGGGCTGTGCCACGG
>DAIPZP010000272.1:0-2508 GCA_036782155.1 Propionibacteriaceae bacterium | reverse complement strand
CTCCTTGCCGTCACGCAGCCGGCTGGCGGCGGCGAGCAGCGTGCGCACGTCGTAGGTGGAGTTGAAGACCTCCGGCACGCCTCTGTCGATGCCGAGCAGCTGGTAGGTCGCCTCCATCCCGGTGCGCACCGAGTACTCGATGGTGAAGATCGTGTCCCGGGAGGCGGTCTCGGCGAACTGGCCGAGGAACGCGAAGTTGACGGCGCCGGCCGGGACCACGTCGGGCCGGTCACCCGCCCGCCGGGGCATGAAGAACGCCGTGACGTAGGGCATCATCACCGGCACGCAGGTGGCACTGTTCGCCGCGAGCTCGGGGATGTCGGCCACGGGGACACCCATGTGGTAGAGCCACTCCTGGGTGATCTCCTCGCCGGTGCACTCCTGCATCGACTTCTTCACGTAGTCGCCGGGGACGTCGACCAACAGCGAGTACACCCAGACCACGACCTGGTCCTTGGGCTGCTTCTTGAAGTGCGGCTGGCGGTTGACGGTCCAGCTGAGCAGCCAGGCGGAGTCCTGGGCCGTGACGATGCCTCCGGTGACGGTCCGGCCGCCGAACGGCTCACGCTTGGCGATCTTCTTGATGTAGGCGGGGATGCGCGTGTCGAGCGTGGTGACGGTGGCCGACTCCCACTTGCTCTCCTGAATGTGCGCGCCGAACACGTCCGGGTGCCCGAACGACGGGTCCTTGGCTGCCAACCGCCGCCAGAGGTCCCAGGCCGGGGCCGGTCCCTCGTCGAGCTTCGCCGCGGTGTGCTGGTCGCCGTTGTCGGAGTTCTCGGTGAGCGAGCCGATGGTGGCGAGCACCAGGTCGTCCTCGCCGAACTCGACGCCACCGACGACACCCTCGCTGATCCAGTGGATCGCGGTGGCCTGCTTGCGGTCGGCGGTGATCGCGAAGTCGATGTCGGTGACCTCGGTGTCGAACCGGAACGTCACTCCCTGGTCCAGCAGCCATCGGTACAGCGGCAGCACCATCGACTCGTACTGGTTGTACTTGAAGAACCGCACCCCGGTGAAGTCCGGCATGCCGCCGATGTGGTGGACGAAGCGGTGCACGTACAGCTTCATCTCCAGCGCCGAGTGCCACTCCTCGAAGGCGAACATGGTGCGCCAGTACATCCAGAAGTTGCTGGCGAAGAACTCCTTGCCGAAGACCTCGTTGATCCGCTTGCCCTCCATCGACTCACGGGTGGCCAGGAAGAGCTCGGTGAGCTCCTTCTGCGCCTGCTCCGAGAGAGTGAAGAGCGTGCCGGTGCCGGCGTCCTTGCCCTGCTCGACGGTGGCCCGTTGCAGCGAGTAGTTCGGGTCGTCCTTGTTCAGCCAGTAGAACTCGTCGAGCACAGAGGCGCCCTCGACCTCGATCGAGGGGATCGAGCGGTACAGGTCCCACAGGCACTCGTAGTGGTCGTCCACCTCACGGCCGCCGCGGACGACGAAGCCCTTCTTCGGCTCCTCGATACCGTCCAGGGCCCCGCCGGGCAGCTTCAGCCGTTCCAGGATGGTGATCTTCGACCCGTCCATCTGCCCGTCGCGGATCATGAAGGCCGCCGAGGCCATCGACGCCAGGCCCGCGCCGACCAACCACGCGGTCTTGTTCTCGACCCCCTCAGGCTTGCGCGGACGCGCGAACGCCTCGTAACTGCCGCTGCTGTAGTACATGGTCAGGCTCCTCAGTGTCTCTCGATGGTGGATGGCAACGTGGCGAGGAAGCCGCGCACGATCTGCGCGATCTGCCCTCGCAGCTCTTCGGTGGGGTCTGCTTCAGGATGTGCGCCCGTGGACGGCCCGGCAAGCAGGAGCGACAGCGCCGCGAAGACGGTGCGGGCGGCCCGTTGTTCCTCGCGTAGGACCAGCGCGTCATCGGCCCCGGCTGACCGGGCCGCCGTGGCGAGGCGGGACGCGATCGCGTCCTCGAGCTCACCGACGAGCGCGAGGCCCGCGGTCCGGTGCTCGTCGGTGGCCGGACCGAACAGCAGCTCGCGCTGGTAGGCGACGACGTTGGCCGGGTTGCGCGCCGAGCTCGCCAGGACGGCCTGGACGAGCGCGTTGACCGATTCGACCGGGTCGGCGTGCGCGACGGCGGCCCGCACGCCGACGTCGATCGCGTCGCGCAGCTCGCGGTTGTAGACCATGAGCAGCAGCTCGGCCTTGGACGAGGCGTACCGGAACACCGTGCCGGCAGCCACGTCGGCGCGTTCGGCGATCTCCAGCGTCCCCACCGCGTCGAAGCCGCGCTCGGTGAAGAGAGCGGCCGCAGCCTCGAAGATCCGCAACTGCTTGTCGTGCATGCTTCGCTCGCGGCGGCCTCGAGTGGGGCTGCGTTTCGCGTCCGGGTGCTCGGGCCGACCGGCCATGACGTCTCCAATGAGTTGACTCATTAATGAATACGCTCATTCATGCGCGGGCGCAACCCTCCCAGCCCTGTGTGCCTGAAGGGTGACTCGTGCAGGCGACTTCGGACATCCCTGCAGCCGACTTCGAGAACTGACACCTACCCCGTCCCCG
>DAIPZP010000271.1:0-2516 GCA_036782155.1 Propionibacteriaceae bacterium | reverse complement strand
GAGCCCGGTGAGCCACGAGATGTCGATGTTGTGCGTCGCCTCCGCGATCGGGCCCTGGAGCGCCGGGACGAGCCCGTAGCCCCACGCCCAGCCGGCGACGAGCCCGCTGAGCATGGCGATCACGGCAGCCCAGTTCACATCGCCGTAGATCGACGTCTCCGGTGACGCGTAAAGCGCGTCGACGTCGATCTTGCGGCGGCGGAACAGGAAGTAGTCGACGACCATCACTCCCGCCCACGCGGAGATCCACAGGACCACCGATGAGAGCCACTGGTCGAATCGATTCGCCCAGCTCCCGGACTGGATGAACCAGATCAGGACCCCGGTGCCGACGATCGACACGACGACGCTTACCTTCCAACGCGCGAGCTTCAGATCGAGCGAAAGCGCCGCGAGCGTCGCGGAGTACAGGTTGAGGATGTTCGTCGCCACCGGCCCGTGCATGACGAGGAAGAGGACCGGAATCGAGAACGCACCGAACGCGGCGGTCACGAAGTCGGCCGGATCCCGCGACACGCCGGCGCTCGCGATCGTCGCTCCGAGGAAGCCCAGCCAGACCGTCGGGATGAAGATCGCCGACGCGGTCGTCCAGAAGACCTTCTTGTCGCTGACGCTTGGCTTGATGAAGCGCGTGTAGTCCGACGACCAGGTGAGCCACGTGATGCCCCAGCCGACACCGATCGCGGTGAGGAGCTGGGTGACGGCCGTGAGCTTGTCGGAGCCGTGGGCGGTCGAGTGGCCCCACACGATGGTCACCTTCGACCAGGCGAGGATCGTCATCACGACCACGATCACCGCGGCGACCGGGACCGTGTACTTCTCGAACGACTGGATGAGATAGAAGCCGACGATCGCGATCAGGCACTGGACGGCCATGATCCCGATCCCGACGGCGTACTTCGTGCCCATGCCCGGATGGTCGTAGCCCATGTGCTTGAAGATGCCGAGCACGAGGTCGAGCACGACCCACGTGTTGACGCCGAGCCAGCCCATCGTCATCACGAGCTGGGCAGCGGCAGGCAGGTACGCGCCGCGGCGACCGAATGCGGCGCGAGAGAGCACCATCTGGTTCACGCCGGTTCTCTTGCCCATGACGCAGAAGGCGCCGAAGATCGCGCAGCCGACGAGGTTGCCGACGACCAGCACGAGCAGCGTCTCGACGACGCTCAGGCCGAGAATGATCCCGAGTGCTCCGAGGATCCAGTTGATCGGGGCGATGTTCGCGCCGGCCCAGATCCAGAACTGCTGTGACGGCGTCGACGTGCGATCGGCTGCGGGAATCTGCCCGATCCCGTGTTCGTCGAGCTGGACTGCCTCGGCCAGCTCGTTGCGCTGGTGCTCCATACCTGTTCCTCCCTGTCGCCCGACGAGTCGCCCGGGATTCTCCGCCTTTCGTCAGACGGAGAGAAGGAGGATCCAGATGGTTGATGCCATGGCGGGGTGCGTCTGGGGATGGCCCAGGCCAAGCCATGTGGTCGGGTCAGCCGAAGGCAAGGCTGGTTGCCTTACCAAGGCTGGCCCGGCCGCAGGGCGCAGCGCATGGGCCACCATCCAGGCGTGCACTGTCGTGGCATCAACCATCTAAGCGTCGGGGTACAGGCCGGGCTCGACGGTGACGGGCGTCAACGTCTTCCGCTCGATGCCCGCGTCTTCGCGCGCGCGCCGGGCGGCTTCGCCGCAGGCCACGAACTCGACGTCGCCGAAGGCCTGGGCGCGGTCGATCAGGGTGCGCAGCACTTCGACTCGGTGCGGACGTCCGGAAAGGAACGGGTGGCACGTGAGCACGAAGAGGCACCCGTAACGGCGCATCGCGTCGAGCTCGCTCGTCCAGAGGTCGAGCACCTTCGTCGGCGCCTCGATCGCCGAGCGAAAGGACGGGTCGGGGATATAGGCGTACTGCTCCCAGTCGTCGAGCGACCAGTGCACCGGCAGCTCGACGATCTCGCCTGCGCCCGTGTCGAGCACGTACGGCTTGTCGGAGTCCATCAGCGAGGAGTCGTACTCGAGGCCGTACTCCGCGACGAGCTGCGGCGTGCGCCAGCCGGGCTCCCAGCTCGGACAGCGGAACCCCTTCGGCTCGACGCCGAGGGCGCGCAGCGAGGCAAGCCCGCGCTCGAAGTCGGCACGTTCCTCCTTCTCGGTGAGGACGAACGGTGACTTGTGCGCGTAGGAGTGGTGCCCGATCTCGTGTCCGGCCTTGAGGATCGCCTCGACGACGTGCGGGTAGCGATCGGCCGTCCAGCCCGGGACGAAGAACGTCGCCGGCAGCGAGTACTCGCGCAGCAGGTCGAGGATGCGCGGAACCCCGACGAGCGGGCCGTACGCCTGATGCGACATCACGCCGGCGTTGCGTGCGTAGAGGCCGCTCTCGACGAGGATCGGCGCCTCCGCGTCGACGTCGAACGTCAGGCACGCGAGCGCCGCGCTCTTCCCGAGCCAGCTCACGGCGCCCCTCCGATCGCGCGCAGCGAGAGGAGGTCGTAGACGACGTTCGCGGCGGCGAGCGCCGTCTGCAT
>DAIPZP010000270.1:0-2556 GCA_036782155.1 Propionibacteriaceae bacterium | reverse complement strand
GCACAGCACGTACACGGTCACGGAGGAGGACCTCAAGCTCACGGCAGATCATGCCCGCGACCGCGGCCTCAAGGTCCACCTGCACGTCGCCGAGAACATGGATCAGACGCGCAACTCACTGGAGCGACTAGGAGTGACGCCCATCCAGGTCGCCGAGCGTACGGGCATCCTCGACGCCGGCACGGTCATCGCGCACGGGTGCGGGATAACGCCCGACGACATCGAGATCCTTGCACGGTACGCCGATCGGACGGGCGTGGCCTCGTGCCCCAAGGGCTACTTCAAGCACGCGCTCGACCCGATCACCCCGGTGAGAGGCCTGCTGAACGCCGGGATCACGGTCGGCGCCGGCACGGACGGTGCCGCCAGCAACAACACCCTCGACGTCCTCGAGGCCATGCAGTGGATCGCGCTCGGCACCAAGCAGCAGGAGCACGACGTCATGGCGCTCACGATCTCCGAGACGCTGCGCATCGGCACCCGAGGCGGCGCCACGCTGACGGGGCTCGGCGACGTGACCGGCGCCCTCGAGGTGGGCCGGCACGCCGACATCGTGCTCGTCGACCTGTCCGGGGTCCACTGCCGACCCGTCCACGATCCGCGGGCCGCCCTGCTCTACTCCGTACGGTCCACGAGCGACGTGCACAGCGTCCTCGTCGACGGCGACCTTGTCGTCGCGGATCGACAGCTCCTCACGTACGACCTCGCACAGATCCTGTCCGACGCTGACGCCATCGCGGCCGAGCTCGTCGACCTCTCGCGGGGAGGCACGATCCAGCACTATGCCCCGTGAACCGGTGACGATCACCGATGTCGCTCGCGAGGCTGGCGTCAGCATCGCCACGGTATCGCAGGCGCTGTCGGGCAACCGCCCGGTGAGCCCCCGGACGGCGCAACGGGTACGGGAGGTGGTCGCCCAGCTCGGATACGTACCCGTGAGCAGCGCGCGCAACCTCCGCGCTGGCCGCACGGGAGTCATCGGCCTGGTCATCCCCGACATCTCCAACACGTTCTTCGGCCGGCTCGCACGAGGCGTCGAGGACGCGGCGCACGAGGCGGGCCAGTGGGTACTCCTGTGCCACACCGAGTTCGAGCCCGAACGCGAGGACCGCTACCTCGATCTGCTCGCCTCGCGCTCGATCGACGGCCTCGTGTATGTCGCGGGCACAGTCGCCGGCCCCCGCCGTATGGGTGGGCTGGTGACGACATTCCCGGTCGTTCTCGCCGACGAGGATGTCAATGGGCTGCCGGGTGCCACCCGGGTCATGGGCGACCACCGCTGCGGAGGGCGCCTTGCGGCCCTACATCTCGCCGGGCTCGGCCACCAGCGCGCGCTCGTCGTCTCGGGACCGCCAGGCATCAGCTCCAGCGACCTCCGCCTCGCGGGCTTCCGGGAGTCGTTCCCGGACGCACAGGTGATGGTCGGCGACTTCACGGAAGCGAGCGGGTTGGAGCTGGTGGCGCAGGCGCTGGCCGCCGGTACGGACGCCACCGCGGTGTTCGCGCTGAACGACCTCATGGCGATCGGGGCGCTCAGGGCTCTGCACGACGCCGGCCTGTCCGTACCGAGCGACGTGTCCGTGGTCGGTTACGACGACATCCCGCTCGTGGACCGGCTCCAGCCGCCGCTGACCACGATCCGCCAGCCCGCCTACGAGATCGGTCATCACGCGGGCCGCCTGCTCATCGACCGTCTCGACCACCACGAGGTCGAGGACGTGGTCCTGCCGGTCGAACTCGTCGTCCGGAACTCCACCGCAGCCGTCAGTACAGGGAGGGACCCGCATGTCGAGAGTCGTTCTCGTCGGTGAGTCCTGGTTCACTTACTCGGTCCACCAGAAGGGATTCGACGCGTTCTACACCTCCGAGTACGTCGAGGGTGGTGACGGCTTCATCGCCGCGCTGCACGACGCGGGCCACGAGGTCTCGTACATTCCCAGTCACGAAGTCCACAGCCGCTTCCCCTCGGATGTGGCGGCGCTGCACGAGCTCGCCGACGTCGTGATCATCTCCGATGTGGGCGCCAACACGTTCCAGCCCGCGCCAGAGACGTTCGGCCACTCGATCCCCTCGCCGGACAAGGCCGAGGTCGTGCGGGCTTTCGTCGCCGAGGGCGGGGGAGTGGTGGTGGGGGGCTACCTGACGTTCTCCGGCGTCGATGCCAAGGCCCGCTGGGGACGTACGAGCCTGGCGCAGGCCCTTCCCGTACGGATCCTCGATATCGACGACCGCGTCGAGCTGCCGGCCGGGGCCCAACCGTCGGTGGTCGCGCAGCATGGGATCGTCGCCGGGCTTGAGTCGCAGTGGCCGGCGCTGCTTGGCCTGAACGAGATCGTCGCCAGGACGGTGCGCAGACGCTGGCCGAGTGTGCCGGTCACCCGCTGCTGGGTGATCGGCGAGTACGAGCAGGGCAGGGCGGCTGCTTTCGCCTCCGACATCGCGCCACATTGGGCCCCGCCCGGATTCACGCAATGGTCCGGCTACGGCACGCTGTTCGACCGCCTCGTGCGCTGGGTGGCGAGGGAGGACCTCGGCTGAGTACGGATTTGGCTCGTC
>DAIPZP010000269.1:0-2576 GCA_036782155.1 Propionibacteriaceae bacterium | reverse complement strand
CGTTGGGGTCACACGACAGAATGGCAACTGAGATCGGCTACTGACCTGCTGCGCCTTGCTCGCCGGCGCAAGTGGCGTGGGATCATTCCGACAACCTGCAAGCTCCCGAGGAGTGCAATGAGCGACAACGCGACGGCCCAGATCGGCGTCATCGGCATGGCCGTCATGGGTTCCAACCTGGCACGCAACTTCGCCCATCACGGCTACAAGACCGCGATCTTCAACCGTACGTACGCGAAGACCGCCGACGTGCTGAAGAGCTTTCCCGAGGAGGGCTTCATCGGTTCCGAGAAGCTCGAGGACTTCGTCGCCAGCCTGGAGAAGCCGCGCCGGATCATCCTCATGGTCAAGGCAGGCCCCGCGACCGACGCGACCATCGACAGCGTCGTCCCGCTGCTTGAGCCCGGCGACATCGTCATCGACGGCGGCAACTCGTTCTTCCAGGACACGCGTCGGCGTGAGGCCGCGCTCCGCGAGAAGGACCTTCACTTCGTCGGCGCCGGCATCTCCGGCGGCGAGACCGGCGCCCTCGAGGGCCCGTCCATCATGCCGGGCGGCTCGGAGCACTCCTACGAGTACGTGGGCAAGATGCTCGAGGACATCTCGGCGAAGGTGGGACCCTCGGGCGACGAGCCCTGCTGCACCTACATCGGCACGGACGGTGCCGGCCACTTCGTGAAGATGGTCCACAACGGCATCGAGTACGCCGACATGCAGCTGATCGGCGAGGCGTACGAGCTGCTGAAGGGCGTCGGCCTGTCGGCGACCGAGGCCGCCGATGTGTTCGCGCAGTGGAACACGGGCGACCTCGACTCTTACCTCATCGAGATCACCTCCGAGGTCCTTCGCCAGGTCGACGCGAAGACCGGCAAGCCGCTGGTCGACGTGATCGTCGACGCGGCGGGCATGAAGGGTACGGGGACGTGGACGGTCCAGGAGGCGCTCCGTCTCGGCGTACCGACCGACGCGATCTCCGAGGCCGTGTTCGCTCGCGCCGTGTCCTCCAGCCCTGAGCTGCGGGCAGCGGGGCAGGCCGCGCTGAGCGGCCCGTCCGGGATCACGGTCGACGACAAGGCCGCCCTCATCGAGGACATCCGCCAGGCACTCTGGTCGGCCAAGGTCGTCGCGTACGCCCAGGGGCTGCACCTCATCAACGCCGGCGCAACCGAGTACGGCTGGAACATCGACGTCGCCGCGTGCGCCCGCATCTGGCGTGGCGGCTGCATCATCCGCGCCAAGCTGCTCGACCGCATCTCGAACGAGTACGCGGCCAACAACCTCGTCACCCTCCTCGAGGCACCCTCGATCAAGACGGAGCTCGCGAAGTCGCAGGACGCCTGGCGTCGTGTGGTCACCGCGGCGATCGCCGGCGGCGTGCCGGTGCCGGGCTTCTCGTCGGCACTGGCCTACTACGACGCCGTACGGGCACCGCGCCTCAACGCCGCGCTCACCCAGGGCCTGCGCGACTTCTTCGGCGCGCACACCTACAAGCGGGTCGACATGGACGGTACGTTCCACACGCTCTGGTCCGGCGACCGCAGCGAGATCACCGAGGACGACGCG
This sequence comes from Propionibacteriaceae bacterium, assembly GCA_036782155.1. Taxonomy (GTDB): domain Bacteria; phylum Actinomycetota; class Actinomycetes; order Propionibacteriales; family Propionibacteriaceae; genus Fen-668. The sequence goes on along the minus strand of DAIPZP010000269.1, from coordinate 1,013 downwards.
CACTGACGGTAGGGGAGATACATGTCGGTGACCGGAGCGCTGGATGCGGCGGGGATCTCGTACGTCGTGCACACTCACCCGCCCATCCGCGGTGAGGCTGATCTGCACCTGACCAGGCTCGACTGGGCGACGTCGGTGAAGACTCTCGCGTTCGAGCTGCCGGACGGGAAGCTCGCTCTCGTCGCCGTGCCCGGTCCGGCGCGCGTGCAGTACGGGGCGATCGCGAGGGCCCTCGGAATATCCCGATCCTTTCTGCGTCAGGCGGACGAGCAGCGGGTGATCGACCTCGGGATGGAACCCGGAGGCGTGAGCCCAATCTGTTCAGACCCGGACGTCGTGGTCGTCGTCGACGAGTCGGTGGTCGGCATGGGCAGCGTCTACTGCGGCGGCGGAACGAGCACCACCACGATCGAGGTCGATGCCAGCGCGATCGTGCAGGTGGCCGCATCCCCGATCGTCGCTGCGGTTGCCAAGGAGTAAGGAAGACTCAACCCCGCCGCCCGCACTCGTCACCGTCGCCACACGGGGTCGTGACTGACGGCGGCTACTGCAGGTAGGGCGCCATTGCGGCAAACATGGCCACGCACGCGGCGATGGGGGCGAGGACGCCCAGGATGATCGTCACCACTCCGAACGCTCGGCCACGCTTGGTGGCGACAGCCACGATCCCGATGATCCAGCCCACGAATCCGAGAAGCCCGCTGCCATAGATCAAGAGGGTCCAGATGCCTCCCAGCTGGCTGAGGACCTCCTCTTGAAGCTGCGTCTGGCTCGATATCTCGACGGTTCCGTTTACGGCCAGCTGCCCTAACAAACCGCCCATGCGGAACAGACTCACGCTGAGGACAACGCCGCAGATCAGCACCACAAGGAGAGCGATGATCCCGAGGATCGGAGACCTCTTCGCCGGTGGCGTGCCGTACGCACCTGTGGGCGAGGTCGGGACGAACCCTTGCTGAGGCTGCCCGTACGGCTGGTTCGGTGCCTGCGGAGGCTGCTGCCCGTACGGCTGG
>DAIPZP010000268.1:0-2594 GCA_036782155.1 Propionibacteriaceae bacterium | reverse complement strand
TACCCGATGGGGTGGGACGACAACGGCCTGCCGACCGAGCGTCGGGTGCAGGTCTACTACGGCGTGCGCTGCGATCCGTCCCTGCCGTACGAACCGGGCTTTGAGCCACCCGCGAAGCCCGACCCCAAGAAGCAGGTGCCGATCAGCCGGCAGAACTTCATCGAGCTGTGCGAGCTGCTGACCCAGATCGACGAGCAGGCGTTCGAGGACCTGTGGCGCCGGCTCGGCCTGTCCGTCGACTGGTCGAGGCTGTACACGACGATCTCGTCGGACTCGATCGCTGTCGCCCAGCGGGCGTTCCTGCGCAACCTCGAGCGCGGCGAGGCCTACCTCTCGTACGCGCCGACGCTGTGGGACACCACGTTCCAGACGGCCGTCGCGCAGGCGGAGCTGCAGGCCCGCGACTACCCCGGTGCGTACCATCGGGTCGCGTTCCACCGCCCCGACGGCTCGCCCGTCTACATCGAGACGACCCGTCCCGAGCTGCTCGTGAGCGTGTGCGCGCTGATCGCCCACCCGGACGACGAGCGGTACCAGAACCTGTTCGGCACCACCGTGACCTCGCCGCTGTTCGGCGTGGAGATCCCGGTGCTCGCGCACCGCGCGGCCGAGAAGGACAAGGGCGCCGGCATCGCGATGTGCTGCACGTTCGGCGATCAGACCGACGTGACATGGTGGCGGGAGCTGCGCCTGCCGACACGTACGGTCGTGATGCGCGACGGCCGGTTGCAGCGCGAGACGCCCGAGTGGTTGGTCAACCCCGAGCCGTACGACCTGCTCGCCGGCAAGACCACGTTCTCGGCGCGCGAGGCGACCGTGGCCCTGCTGCGCGAGTCCGGTGATCTCGACGGCGAGCCGAAGCCGACGACCCGCAACGTGAACTTCTACGAGAAGGGCGAACGTCCCCTCGAGATCGTGGCGACGCGCCAGTGGTACATCACCAACGGCGGTCGCGACGAGGCGCTGAAGGAGCGGCTCGTCGAGCGCGGCAACGAGATGGCGTGGACGCCGTCTCACATGCAGTACCGCTACAACGACTGGGTGTCGGGCCTCAACGGCGACTGGCTGATCAGCCGGCAGCGGTTCTTCGGCGTGCCGTTCCCGGTGTGGTACCGGCTGACCGACGACGGCGAGACCGACTACCTGCACCCGATCACGCCAGACATCGGCCTGCTGCCGGTCGACCCGATGACGACAGCCCCGGCGGGGTACACCGAGGAACAGCGCGGCGTGCCCGGCGGCTTCATCCCCGACTACGACGTGATGGACACCTGGGCGACGTCGTCCCTCACCCCCCAGATCGCCTGCGGCTGGGAGCGGGACCCGGAGCTGTTCGCGCTGACGTTCCCGATGGACATGGCGCCTCAGGCCCACGACATCATCCGTACGTGGCTGTTCAGCCGCGTCGTACGCAGCCACTTCGAGTTCGACTGCGTGCCGTGGTCGCGCGCCACGATCTCGGGCTTCGTCGTCGACCCCGACCGCAAGAAGATGGGCAAGTCGACCGGCAACGCGGTCGTACCGACGGAGATCCTCGAGAAGTACGGATCCGACGCGGTCCGGTGGCGCGCCGCGATGGCCCGTCCCGGTACGGACTCGCCGTTCGACGAGACCCAGATGAAGGTCGGCCGGCGCCTCGCCATGAAGGTGCTCAACGCGTCCAACTTCGTGCTGGGCATCTCGAGCGCCGAGGCCGATCCGGCCGCCGTGACCGAGCCCGCCGACCTGGCGATGCTCGAGTCGCTGCGCGGCGTGGTGAGCCTCGCGACGCAGGCGCTCGAGGAGTTCGAGTACACCGACGCCCTCGAGGCGACCGAGCGCTTCTTCTGGGGCTTCTGCGACGACTACCTCGAGCTGGTGAAGGAACGGGCGTACGCAACGGGGCCGACGGCCGAGTCGGCGAAGGCCGCGCTCGTACTCGCGCTCGGCGTGCAGCTGCGGCTGTTCGCGCCGTACCTGCCGTTCGTCACCGAAGAGGTCTGGTCGTGGAGCCATGCCGGCTCGGTGCACCTCGCGCCGTGGCCGACGGTCGCCGATCTGCCCACCACCGGTGAGGTCGAGCTCATGGACGACATCGCGGCCGCACTGGTCGAGATCCGCGGCGCGAAGTCGCAGGCGAAGGTGTCGATGAAGACCGAGGCGTCGAGCGCCGAGTTCAGTGGCCCGGCCGATCAGCTGGAGCGGCTCCGTACCCTCGAGACCGACCTGCGCGCGGTGGGCAGGCTGAGAGGCACGGTCACCTGGACCGTCACCGACACCCCCCTCACGGTCACCCTGGAGTTGTCGACCGTCGCCTGAGCAGAGCCCGCTCGTGCGGGTGTCACCACACGAGCGGGATCAGGCGCTCCTTACTCGACCGGGCCGTGTGCAGATCCCCCGAAATTGTCGTCATCCCGGGTCAATGTGGGGCGCGCGGGCGCGTGTCCCCCGAAGTTGTCGCTAAACGGAGCCCAGAGGGCCGAATGACGACAAGATCGGAGTAGCCGGTGGCGTCGGCTCGACAGAACGCCCGAATGACGACAACTTCGTCGCCGCCTTCGCGCGGCCGATCGAAGGCGGCCAGCTCTTGGTGACGCCAGTCGGCTTCGCCGACG
>DAIPZP010000267.1:0-2597 GCA_036782155.1 Propionibacteriaceae bacterium | reverse complement strand
CTGGCCCTCGGCGCGCGCGCCGGGGGCCAGTCCACGAAGGGGAGGATCATGGCTGACGACCCAGGTGCTACGGTCGCGGCAACTACAGACCACGAGGCCGCAGCTGGCTCGCCCGCCTCTCTCCCGACTGGAAGGGCCGTGTCGACAACCCAAATCCACTTCGCCAACATCAAACATGGCGGAGACCGCAGCTTCCGGGCCGGCGCGATCGCCGCAGCCGCGATCGTCGTGCTGCTCGTACTGTTCGTCGGCATCTTCCTCGCCGTGATCGCCACGCCGAGCCTTCGGCGCGACACGGTCAACTTCTTCACGTCCACTCAGTGGAACGTCGGCACGGGCACGCTCCAGTTCGGCATCGCGGGCCTGCTGTGGACCACGGCGCTGACGGCGGTGGTCGCGATGCTCCTTGCGGTGCCGGTCGCGGTCGGCACGGCGCTGCTCGTCACCCAGTACGTCCCTGGGCGGGTGGGTTCGACGATCGGCTTCGTCATCGATCTCCTCGCCGCCGTACCGTCGATCATCTTCGGCCTTTGGGGCCTGAAGCTCCTTGGCCCCTTCCTGGGCCCGTTCTACGCATGGCTCCAGCGCGTGCTGGGCTGGATCCCTCTCTTCTCCAAGGGCGTCGAGTCGACCGGCAACGTCCTCACTGCGTCGATCGTGCTAGCGATCATGGTCCTGCCGATCGTCAGCGCCATCTCGCGCGACGTGTTCGCCCAAACTCCCCGCGACCACATCGAGGCGGCCCTGGCCCTCGGCTCCACCAAGTGGGAGATGATCCGGATCGCCGTCATCCCCTACGGCCGGTCCGGCGTCATCGCAGCCTCCATGCTCGGCCTCGGCCGCGCGCTGGGCGAGACCATCGCGGTGATGATCATCTTGTCGCAGACCAACACTCCTGGCATCAACGTCAGCCTGTTCGCCGGTGGTGAGACCTTCGCCTCCAAGATCGCGAACAACGCGCAGGAGTTCGACAGCCCTGCGAAGACCGGTGCGTACATCGCGGCCGGCCTGGTCCTGTTCGTCTTGACGTTCGCGGTGAACGCGATCTCTCGAGTCGTTGCCGATCGGAAGGTCCGCTGATGAGCGTCACGACCACCACGCTTGCCGCTCCCCGCGGCGGCCGCCGCGCGAAAGACGCCTTGGTCCGCGCCCTCGTCTACCTCAGCGCCATCCTCGCGATCGTGCCGCTGGTCTGGATCCTCGTGAGCATCGTCGCCCAGGGCCTGCCAGTGATCCTCTCCGCGAGCTGGTGGACGCAGGACCTCGCAGGCACGACCGACCGCCGCGCCGGTGGCGGTGCGCTCCACGCCATCATCGGCACGCTCGAGATCGGTCTCGTCACCGCAGTGGTCGCCGTCCCGATCGCTGTGATGGGCGCGATCTTCCTCATCGAGTACGCACGCGGCACTAAGTGGGCCCGCATCGTCTCGTTCATGGTCGACATCCTCTCCGGCATCCCGTCGATCGTCGCGGCCCTGTTCATCTACACGCTCATGATCACGCTCCTCGGCCTGGGCCGCAGCGCGATCGCGGCGTCCCTTGCGCTGGTCCTCCTCATGCTGCCGACCGTGCTGCGATCGACCGAGGAGATGCTGAAGCTCGTGCCTGACTCACTCCGGGAGGCGTCGTACGCGCTGGGGCTGCCCAAATGGAAGACGGTCGTCCAGGTCGTCATCCCGACAGCGTTCTCTGGGATCGCGACCGGAGTCATCCTGGGCCTGGCACGAGTCATGGGCGAGACGGCGCCTCTGCTCATCCTCGTCGCGTACGCGCGCAACCTGTACCTGTCGCCGTCGACCAGCAACATGGGCACCCTGCCCACGATGATCAACTCGGGCCGTAACGTGGCCGAGACCCTTCCCGGGTACGAACGGGTCTGGGGCGCAGCACTCACGCTCATCCTCTTGGTGATGGGTCTCAACCTCCTGGCGCGCGGGATCGCGCGCGCCAGCCGACTCAAGGATCGATGACATGGCCAAGCGCATCGAGGTCGAGAACCTCGACGTCTACTACGGGTCCTTCAAGGCCGTGGCCGGCGTCTCGCTGGTGGTCGAGCCCCGTACCGTCACGGCATTCATCGGCCCGTCCGGCTGCGGGAAGTCGACGGTGCTGCGGACGCTGAACCGTATGCACGAGGTCATTCCCGGCGCGTACGCGACCGGAAAGGTCGAGCTCGACGGCGTCGACCTGTACGGACCGGGCGTCGATCCGGTCGCGGTCCGCCGCCTCGTCGGCATGGTGTTCCAGCGTCCCAACCCGTTCCCGTCGATGTCCATCTACGACAACGTCGCGGCCGGGCTGAAGCTCAACGGCAACCGCAACAAGAAGGTGCTGGACGAGACCGTCGAGAGGTCCCTGACGAGCGCGAACCTCTGGAACGAGGTCAAGGACCGGCTCAACAAGGCCGGTACCTCGCTGTCCGGCGGTCAGCAGCAGCGGCTGTGCATCGCGCGGGCGATCGCGGTGAAGCCGGACGTCATCCTCATGGACGAGCCGTGCTCGGCTCTGGACCCCATCTCGACGCTCGCGATCGAGGACCTCATCGGTGAGCTCAAGGAGCAGTACACGGTCGTCATCGTCACCCACAACATGCAGCA
>DAIPZP010000266.1:0-2614 GCA_036782155.1 Propionibacteriaceae bacterium | reverse complement strand
CATCCCGGTCTTGATGACGAGGACGAACGTGCCGGTCGGTACGGACTGGGCCGCATCGACGACCCGGCTCTCGAACCCGGCGACGTCGAGGGGTGCACCGGTGGCCCGGGCGGTGGGCGCGACGGAGACCATCGGGGGCGTCACCGAGATGGTGGGGCGGGACTGACCGGCGTCCACGGGCATGCAGCCGCCCAGGGCGGCCAGGGCGCACAGACCGACTACTACCCTCCCCAAAGACGACACCGTTCCATTGAAAGGTCCAAATCGTCAAGAGAAGGTTTCGCGCGGCTAAGAGATGGCCCATAAAGACTCTCAGGTTGACATGAAAAGGCTTGTCCGGAGGCTCGTGGACCCCCTGATCTCACGACTCTCGTCCTCACTGACTCGCCTGTGCGGTCGACAACCGTGCCAGGATCAGCCATGACCAAGCGCACAGCGCTCGCGGGGGGCGTGGTCGGGGGGCTCGCGGTGGTGGAGTTCACCTCCGGCGTGATCCAGGGCTACTACACACCTCTGTTCAGCGACATCGCCCGCAAGCTCGCCATCCATGACGCGGACATCAACTGGCTCGAAGCCGTACAGCTCCTGCTCTCCGCCATCGTCGTACCGCTCCTCGCGCGACTTGGCGACATGTACGGGCATCGGCGCGTGCTGCTCGGCACGCTGATCCTCACCGGCGCGTCGGCGTGGGGAGTCGCCGTCGCGCCGAGCTTCCCGCTGTTCCTCACGCTGTGGGCGCTGATGGGCTTCTACGTGGTGTGGCTGCCGCTCAACGTCGCCATCATCTACGCGCGCGCCCGCCGCCTGCCCGACACCGCCGCGCTCACCCGCCGCGCGTCGGGCGTGATCGTCGTCGCTCTCGAGGCCGGCGCGATCTCCGGCGCCCTCGCCGCGGGCCAGCTCGGCGTGGTCTTCAAGGACCACCTGTGGATCGTCCTCTCCGTACCGGCCGCGCTCATCACCGTCGCCTTCGTCGTCGTGTGGCGCTTCGTCGCCGATCCGGGCGAGCGCTCGGGCGGCCGCATCGACACCCGCGGCGCGGTCGTCCTGTCCCTCGGCCTGCTCGCGATCACCGGCGGCCTCAGCCTCGTACGCCTCGCCGGCATCACCCCGCTCGTGATCGGCCTTGTCATCGCAGGGATCGCGATCATCGCGTTCTTCGTCTGGATGGAGCGCCGTACGGACTCGCCGCTGGTCGACATCCATCTCGTCACCCAGCCGACGCTGTGGCCGGTCTTCCTCACCTCGGCCCTCATCGGCGTCAGTCTGCTCGGCGCGCAGGGCGCGCTGTCGACCTTCGTCCGTACAGACCGGGCCGTGTACGGCTACGGCCTGAGCCTCAACTCGGCCACCGCCTCGTACCTCATCGGCGGCTACGTCCTCAGTCTCCTCGTCGGCGCGGCGACCTTCGCGAGGATCAGCGCGTCGTTCACGCCCCGGCTCGTGCTGGTGGGCGCGACCGGGATGATCGGGGCCGGCTACTTCGGGCTGGTCCTCCTGCACGGCAACCTCGTTGAGGTCACCACCTGCATGGTCATCGCCGGACTCGGATCCGGCGCACTGGTCGCGGCACTCCCCGCAGCCGCGGCATCGGCCGCCCCGATCGGGGAGACGGCCATGGCCACGGGCCTCACGAACATGACCAAGACCGTTGGTGGCTCGTTCGCGAGCGCGGCCTTCGCGATCGCGTTGGTCCAGGGCGTCACCTCCGGGACAGCCGCCCCGCTGTCCGGCTACGTCACCGTGTGGATCATCTGCAGCGTCACCGCAGTGGTCGCGCTCATCACGCTCCTCACCGTCCCCAAGGTCGCCTTCACGTCGTCGCCTGATTCGCACGCGCTCCCGGAGGAAGAAGTCGCCGCATGAGCCATGATTCGCCCACCCTCGCCGGCCGCCTGTCGCAGCTGGTCCGCATCCCCACGGTCACGCCACCGGATGGCGGTCCGCTGACTCCCGAGCCTGCACAGGTCTTCTCGGACTTCCACAACCTGCTGCGGCAGTTCTACCCGACGCTGTTCGCCACGGCCGAGGTCACGGCAGTGGGCCGAGCCGGCCTGCTGCTGCGCCTCGCCGGGAGCGGTGACGGTACGGGCGCGACCTCGCTCGGTCCCGTACTGCTCATGGCCCACCAGGACGTCGTGCCGGCGCCGACCGAGGATTGGGAAGCCGCTGGCTGGACCCATCCGCCGTTCGCCGGAGTCGTATCGGACGGCGAGGACGGGCTGACCGTGTACGGACGGGGGACGCTCGACGACAAGGGCGCACTGCTGACCCTGCTGGAGGCGGTCGAGGACCTGCTCGGCGAGGGATGGCACCCGCATCACGACCTCTACCTCTCGCTCGGCGGCGACGAGGAGTCGGACGGCCCATCGGCGGTCGCGGCCATCGCTGAGCTGGAGCGCCGAGGCGTGAAGCCCGCACTCGTCGTCGACGAGGGCGGTGCCGTCACGACAGGCGTCATCCCCGGGCTGACAAGGCAGGTTGCTGTCGTCGGCGTCGCCGAGAAGGGCGTCGTGAACCTCGAGGTCAGCGTGTCCGCCGACCCGCGCAAGCCCGCGCACTCGTCCACCCCGCCGCGCCACAGCCCGACCGCCGCGCTCGGACGAGCCTTGGC
>DAIPZP010000265.1:0-2648 GCA_036782155.1 Propionibacteriaceae bacterium | reverse complement strand
GGAGGAGGTTCGTGAACCCGTTCGGGTTCTCGAAGGGGTGGGAGGAGTTGGCGTTGAAGAACCCGCCTCCGTTCGTACCGAGCTGCTTGATCACCTCCTGGGATGCCACCGGGCCGCCCTGAATGACCTGCTGCCCGCCGGTGATCGTCGTGATCGTCAGCGGGTCGCTGAGGTTCTGGATCGCCCCAGCAATCACAAAGAGGATGGCGGCGACTGCCGCGATGGGCAGGAGCAGCCGAAGCACGCCCCTGGTCAGATCGACCCAGAAGTTCCCGATCCGGTCGGTCTGCTCGCGCGCCAGGCCACGCGCCACGGCGATGGCGACCGCCAGGCCGACGCCGGCTGACAGGAAGTTCTGTACGGCCAGGCCGGCTGCCTGCACCAGGTACCCGGTGCCCGCCTCACCGGCGTACGACTGCCAGTTGGTGTTCGTGATGAACGACACTGCGGTGTTGAACGCGGTGTCCGGGTTCATCGATCGTCCCAGCGACCAAGGGAGATAGCCCTGGACCAGGATGAGCAGCCACAGCACGAGGATCGACACCACGGAGAAGGCCAGTATGGAGATGGCGTAGACCGACCAGCGTTGCTCGACGTCGGGATCCACGCCGACGGCTCGGTAGATGAACCGCTCCACGCGGGTATGGTGCGGGTCGGTGAAGATCCGGTGGATCCACGTACCGAGCGGCACATGGATGACCGCCAGGATCGCGAGCAGCGTCAGCACGGACAGAACTGCAGCCAATGTCGTGTTCATGTCGGCTCAGAACCTTTCCGGGTGAACCAGCGCGTAGGCGAGGTAGACGACAAGCGCTAAGCCGATCACTGCGGCCACGATGTTTTCGATCACGAGCGCCATCGTTGGCCGCCGGGAGCGGGTCCGAAAGGGCCCAGACGTCACCCTTACGCGCCTTGACACAATCCTGATACTGGCATTTAGGGGCCCTTGCTAGCGTCAATGTGTCGCGACAAGCGCAGGGAGACCGTCATGCTCGTCACCGTTCTCGGAGCGAACGGCCCCACAGGGCGGTTGCTCACCAAGCAGCTCGTCTACGCCGGCCACACGGTGAGGGCGCTCACCCGGCACCTGGATGCGGGCGGCTTGGCCGGATTGGGCATCACCGTCATCGGGGGCGACGCGACCAACGAGAAGGACCTTCGCCGCGTGCTGCGTGGCGCCGAAGCCGTCGTGTCCGTCCTGGGCACCTCGTACAGCAAGCAGTCGATCAGCCTGTACTCGGAAAGCGCCCGAGCCATCACCCGCGCCCTGGCCGACGGTCCGCGTCGGCTCGTGGTGACGAGCTCGGCAGTGCTCTCCTCGTGGCAGGACCCGGCGATGAGCTGGGTCGAGCGCAACGTCCTCCTGCGGATCCTGGGCAACATCGGCCGCACCCTGTACGACGACATGCGCCGCATGGAGGACATCGTCACGGCGACAGACCTCGACTGGACGATCATGCGGCCGCTCGGTTTGGCGAACATGGACTCACCGACCGTGTACGCGATCGCCGAGGATCACATCGCCGGCAAGCAGACCGCCCGTCGCGACCTCGCTGCGGCCATCGTCGACCAGGTCACCCGTACGGACTACATCCGCAAGACCGCGGCCGTGGCCACCACCAACAAGTCCGTGAGCATCCCTCTCACCATCTGGCGCGAGGGCATCAAGCCGAACCTCAAGCGGTCCTAGGCGGCTGGGACCGTCAGACGCAGCTCGAAATCGCGGAGGAAGTATCCCTCGATGAGGTCGTCCCAGCCGAGCGTGGGTTCGCTGGCCACCACGGGACCCCGCGCCAGCAGGCGTGTGAGCAGCACGTCCGACTCGAGGATGGCCAGCGGCTGCCCCGGGCACTTGTGGGCGCCGTCGCCGAAGCTCAGGCCGGCCTGGCCGACGCCCGAGGGGACGGGACGGTACGGGCAGATGTCCAGCGGATCCGTACCGACAGCTTGGGGATCCGCGTTCGCCGGCCTGATGCACACGTCGAGCAGGTCGCCCGGCTGTACGGTCCACTGCTCGTCTCCGTCGCTCACCTCGAACGCCGCCTGGGCCCGCCTGTACAGATGCCCGACCACCGGCTCTAGCCGGATGATCTCGTGGAGGATTGCGAACCGTTCCTGCGTCTCGGCCGCCACGAAGCGCTGCGCCAACGCCTCGTCGCGCAGCAGGTGCCATGCGGCCATGGCGATGAACTCGCGGGTGGTCACCATGCCAGCCGTCCCGTACGTGACGCACTCCACGAGGATGTCGGCGTCGCTGTAGCCCTCGGTGATGAGGTGGCTGATGACGTCCTTCTGCGGCGTGCGGCGCCGCGCCCGTACCGCCGGACGCACATCCGCGAACCACATCCGCACGATCGGCACCAGCCCGTTCACCGCGGCGCGCGCCCACTGCCGGGGCGTACGGCCGAGGTCCGGACGGGTGATGTCGAAGGGTGGCTGGTTGAAGAAGCTCACCAGCCGCTCGGCCATCTTCGGTACAGGCGCCGCCGTCAGGCCCACCACCTCGGCCGTCACCTCGACCGCGTACAGCAGCGCGAGCTCATCCAACTTGATCGTCCCGTCCGCGTCCGCCTCGGCCAGCAGCCGGTCGGCACACGACTCCATCAGGTCGGTGTAGCGCTCGGCCACCACGGTCGGCGCGAAGAAGC
>DAIPZP010000264.1:0-2660 GCA_036782155.1 Propionibacteriaceae bacterium | reverse complement strand
GCGATCGCCGCCAGCCTGGGAACGGTCCGACTTCGGCATCGACCTCAGCCCAGCACGTCCAGGGCCTCGGACCACGTGTCGACGCAGTGGATCGCGGTCGCCATGCCGCGGCCGGCGGACAGCGCCGTCAACAGCGGCCAGGCGGGAAGGATCTCGGTCCAGTACTCGCGGCCCACGAGCACGAGGGGAGGGATCCTGGTGCCCTCGGGCGCGTAGTACGCCGGCGTCGCGGCCTGGAAGATCTCCTGGACCGTGCCGGCGGCGCCCGGCAGGTACAGCACGCCACCGCCGCACAGCTCCAGCAGAGTGTCCTCGCGCAGCGCGTTCGAGAAGTACTTCGCGATCGCCGAGGCGAACACGTTCGGCGGTTCGTGCCCGTAGAACCAGGTCGGTACGCCGTACCCGCCGCCTTCCGGGTACCGCTCGCACACCTCGAGCGCCACCCGTGCCCACGCGTCGACGCTCGGCAGGAACGTCGGCACCGCGGCCAGCGTGGCCAGCACGTCCTCGAGCTCGTCCGGCGCGGCGGCCATCCTCGCCCCGAGGTTCACCGCCTCCATGGCGCCCGGACCGCCCCCGGTGAACACCGTCATCCCCGCGCGGGTCAGCGCGAGCCCCAGCTTCGCGGCGTCCTCGTACGTCCTGCTCCCCCGCACGACGTCGTGACCGCCCATGACCCCCACGACATGGGCACGGTCGATCCTGTCCACGGCGTCCATCAGTGCGTCGCCGATCGAATGGTCATGCAAGCTCATCGCAAGCGTGGCGGCGACGTCCGGCGGTGTGCCTTGAGCCAGCCGCCAGGCATTGCTGCGGGCGTCGGGGGAGTCGGTGTACGCACCGCCGCCGGCCACATCCCCGTACAGCTCGGTAGCCGTGTAGAGATGCGCACGGTACGGGTCGAACGGAAGGCCCACGAGTCCAGGGAACAGCAGCGCGCCCCGATCGCGGAGGGAGTCCTCGACGTGCCGCGCCATCTGACACCCCAGGAAGACCGCCCCTTGCGGCCTCGCCGTCAGCAGTGCCTCCGAGCGGTCGCGTAGGTCAAGGTCTTGCACGAACCAGCCGGCCATCGACCTGCTGCGGGATCGCAACCGGTCGAACTGCTCCAGCGACTCGACCTCCACGCTGCCGACGGTGTGTGTCACCCCACCACTGTGGCGCATCTGCCCATAGAGGGGTGGTACGCCGTGTGAGTGTCCTCACGTGCGCTGCAGGTCTTCGCGTCTGCAGGTAGCGTGAGGGGGACCCCAGGAGGTGCCTCAAGGGCACCGATCGATAACGCGAGGAGCACCCACACGCATGTTGGACGTTGATCCTTCCCAGTTGGAGAGCGCGGTCGCTGACCTCCAGTCGCAGCTGCGCGACGGCCTTGTCGCCGCCGACATCCTCGACCTCACCACCGGGATCAGCCTCGTCGGTTTCAACGCGAATCCGCAGTCGTCGGCGCTGTTCACCCTGATGACCGAGCAGATCAACAAGATGCTCGAGGGGATCATGTACCCCGGCCTCAACCGCTACTTCCTCCTCGACCTTCACAGCGACCACAGCGCCGTCGTCGTACGGTCGCAGGACGACCTGCTGCTGGTGATGCTGATCGACAACACCAAGACCACTCTGGGCATCCTGCTCAGCGTCGCCATTCCGAAAGCGCTGGCGACGCTTGAAGGGGCACGGCGCTAGCGTTGATAGGCGTGCGCAAAGTCGTCCTTCTCGGTTCCACCGGGTCCATCGGGACCCAGACCCTCGACGTGGTATCCCGCAACCGGGACAGGTTCGCCATCAAGGCACTCTCGGCCGCGGGAAGCCGGATCGAGCTGCTCGCCGAGCAGGTCCGCGAGTTCTCACCCTCGGTCGTCGCCGTCCCCACGAGCACGGCCGCGGACGCGCTGCGTGAAGCACTCGGTACGGACTGTCCCGATCTTCTCGTCGGACCTGACGCCTCCACCGAGCTCGCCGCGATGGACTGCGACGTCGTCCTCAACGCGATCACCGGCGCCGCAGGTCTACGCCCCACGATGGCCACGCTCGCTCGCGGCACGACCCTTGCGCTCGCCAACAAGGAGTCGCTCGTCATCGGCGGTCGGCTCGTCACCTCTGCCGCCGCTCAGGGGCAGCTCGTGGCTGTCGACTCGGAGCACTCGGCCTTCGCCCAGGCGCTACGCGCGGGGCGCGCCGACGAGGTGCGCCGGCTCATTCTCACCGCCTCCGGCGGCCCGTTCCGAGGCCGTACGGCCGATCAGCTCCGCGACGTCACCGTCGCTCAGGCGCTCGCGCATCCCAACTGGTCCATGGGCCGCGTCATCACGATCAACTCGTCCACGCTGGTGAACAAGGGCCTCGAGCTGCTCGAGGCGCACCTGCTGTACGACGTCGCGCTCTCCGACATCACGGTCGTCGTCCACCCGCAGTCGATCGTGCACTCCATGGTCGAGTTCGTCGACGGGTCGACGATCGCCCAGTGCTCGCCGCCAGACATGCGCCTTCCCATCGGCCTCGCGCTCGCGTGGCCCGACCGTCTTCCCGACGTCGCTGCTCCCTGCTCGTGGACCGACCCGACGTCGTGGACGTTCGAGCCGCTCGACAACGAGACGTTCCCCGCCGTCGACCTGGCCCGCGCCGCAGGCGCAGCTGCCGGTACCGCTCCAGCCGTCTACAAC
>DAIPZP010000263.1:0-2670 GCA_036782155.1 Propionibacteriaceae bacterium | reverse complement strand
ACGTCCGACTCGGCGTCGGAGAGGTCGACCGAGGCGTCGAGCAGCGTCGAGTCGAGCCACCCGTACGGGACGGTGACGCGCTCGCGCGGAGACCCCTGCCGACCTCGCGGCGTGCCCACCTCGCCGACGGGGAACGGCGTATCGGCATCGAGGTGCGAGAACTTCTCATCGAGTTCCGCGAACGACGAGACCATGCCGAGCTCGTGCCGCAGCTCGCCGCCGAGACCGAATCCCTTGAAGTACCACGCCATGTGCTTCCGGAGGTCCGTGAGGCCGTACCTTTCGCCACGACTCTCGGCGAGCAGCTCACCGTGCCGACGCACCATGGCCATGACCTCGCCGAGCGTCGGCAGGAGCGGCGGTTCCTCGGAGCCGCCTGACCGCAGCAGAGCCGCGAGGTCGCGGAACAGCCAAGGTCGTCCAAGGCAGCCGCGTCCGATCACGACTCCCGCGCACCCGGTCTCGGCCATCATCCGCGCCGCATCCGCCGCTTCCCAGATGTCGCCGTTGCCGAGCACGGGGATGCTCACCGCGTCGACCAGCTGGGCGATCGCCTCCCAGTCCGCGTCGCCCCCGTACGCTTGGGCGACCGTCCGGCCGTGGAGCGCGATGGCTGCAACCCCGGACTGCTCGGCGATGCGGCCGGCATCGAGGTACGTGAGGTGGTCGTCGTCGATCCCCTTGCGGGTCTTCACCGTCACCGGGACGCCGTACGGCTCGGCGGCCTTCACCGCGGCGCGCAGGATCGCCTCCAGGCGGTCGCGCTTCCAGGGCAGCACTCCCCCGCCGCCGCGGCGCGTCACCTTGGGCACCGGGCAGCCGAAGTTGAGGTCGACGTGGTCGATGCCCAGGTCGCCGCACAGGATGGCCGTCGCCTTCGCGATGATGACGGGGTCCACCCCGTACAGCTGGACCGACTTCACCGGATCGGCGTCGTCGAAACGGAGCATCTCGAACGTCTTCGGGATCCGCTCCACGACGCCCCGGCTCGTGATCATCTCGCAGACGAACAACCCGGCGGGTCTGATCCCCGGCGCTCCCAGCTCGGCCTGCTCACGGCAGAGCTGGCGGTACGCGGGATTCGTGATCCCGGCCATGGGTGCGAGCACGACGGGGACCGGCACCTCGATGGTCCCGATCCTTAGCCCCATACCGGCCTCCTGTCGCCGGTACAGGGTACGCGGTCCCTGCCGGGGTCAGTGTCCCCGAGACTCGTTGAGGGCGGCCAGACCGCTTTCTATCTCGGCAGCAACAGCCGGCGAGATGAGGGTGAAGCCGCCGATGAGGGGTTCGTTCGGCAGCCAGGCGGTCCGCTTCGTGAACTCCGTGGCCAGGTCCGGGCTGACGCGCCTGAAGGCCGCCATCACCGCCTCGTACGCCTGCGGGTCGTCCATGATCTCGGCCAGCGGCGACGATGTCGTGATCGGTTCTGGGACAGCTTTCGCCGTCGCGCCTGCCACCGTCCACTCAAACGTGCCTGCCGCAACGATGAAGGGCTCCATACCGGGGAGTCTCACCACCGCTGTGCTGTTCGCCGGCACCGACGCCCTGACCACGATCCCCTCCCCCGTCCTGCGCCATTCGACGTCGGCGGTCCCGTACGGAGTCTCGTGTCGGGTGCTTGCCCAGTCCAGGCCGGGAAGGAACTGCGGGGCGATCTCCAACCTCCGGTAGCCCGCTTCAGCAGGGGCGAGCCCAGCAACGATTCGATGCAGCCAGTCGGCGATGGCCCCGAGCGCGTAGTGGTTGAAGCTGGTCATCTCCCCCGGGTTGATCGAGCCGTCCTCGAGCATCGAGTCCCAGCGCTCCCAGATCGTGGTGGCGCCCATGGTGATCGGGTACAGCCAGGACGGGCACTCGGTCTGCTGGAGCATCCGGCCGGCCTGCCGCATGTGGCCGGTGCTCGACAGAGCGTCGGCGATGATCGGCGTACCGACGAACCCCGTACCGATGCGGTAGCCGTCGCGACGTACCAACCAGGCGAGCCGCTCGCCCATCCGGTCGCGCAGTTCACCGGTCGCGATGTTGAACGCGATGGCCAGTGCGTACGAGGTCTGGGCGTCGGACAGGATCCGTCCGGCCGGCGTCACGTACTCGGCCAGCCACGCCTGGCGGACCTTCTCGGCCACCACCGCGTAGTGCGCGGCATCCTCGGTGCGTTCCAGTACGAGAGCGTGGCGGGCGAGCGTCTCAGCTGAGCGGAAGAGATACGCGCTCGCGACGAGGTCCGGGTCGGCCTTCGCCTTGGCCGGCTGGTCCGGCGGGGCATCCGGGTCGACCCAGTCGCCGAACTGGAAGCCGCCCTCCCACAGGTATCGCTCCCCGGCGAGGCCGAGAAGCTGGTCGACCCAGGCCTTCGCCGAGTCGTACTGCGCGGTCAGCACGCCGACATCGCCGAACCGCTCGTACAGGACCCAAGGAAGGATCGTGGCAACGTCGCCCCAGGCCGCGGCAGGCGTCTTCGCCGAGTTGAGGACGTCCGGGACGATGAACGGGACGCCGCCACCCGCGCGCTGCTCGAGGCCGAGGTCGACGAGCCAGGAGGCCAGGAAGCCGTCGCAGTCGTACAGGTAGGACGCCGTGGGGCTGAAGACCTGGATGTCGCCGGTCCAGCCAAGGCGCTCGTCGCGCTGGGGGCAGTCTGTGGGCAGGTACAGGAAGTTGCCGCGC
>DAIPZP010000262.1:2501-2727 GCA_036782155.1 Propionibacteriaceae bacterium | reverse complement strand
GACGACACCGGTACGTATCGCAGCGAACACCACCTACGTGGCGTCCGTGCGGGCTCTGACCGCCCAGTACTCCTCGACCCCGTTGGCCTTCTTGACCACGTACACGAATGGGACGTTCAGCGTGCCGGCCTCGGGCGGCGTCACGTCGAGCGCTGACGTGTTCCCCGCGGCTTCCTCGACCACGAACTACTTCGTCGACGTGGTCGCGGCACCGTAGGCGGCCTGA
>DAIPZP010000262.1:0-2491 GCA_036782155.1 Propionibacteriaceae bacterium | reverse complement strand
CCCTCGCGAGAAGTGGTGCACGACAGGTTCAACTCCTCTCTCGCGCACAAAATGGAACCCCCTCTGATCGGGTAGTTCGACCTGGTGGGAGCGGGGTTTCGTCGTTCCAGGGGCTCGGATGAGCGTCCTTTGCCCGAGATCCTCGGTCTCCGCGCGAATATATGTGCAGCTCAGCGGTCGTACGACCGCGTCAAGCCTTCTTCTCGTCGTGCCCGCCGAACTGCTTGCGCATGGCGGACAGGACCCGATCAGCAAACAGGTCCTGGTCGCGGGACTCGAAGCGGGAGAAAAGGGCCGACGCCAGTACAGGCGCGGGTACGCCCTCGTCGATGGCCGCAATCGCGGTCCAGCGGCCCTCGCCGGAGTCGGAGACTCGTCCGGCGAAACCGTCGAGGTCGGGGTCGGTAGCCATCGCGGTGGCGGTGAGGTCGAGCAGCCACGACTGGACCACGCTGCCACGCCGCCAGACCTCGGCGACCTGCGCGACGTCGATGTCGTACATGTAGTGCTCGGGATGCTCGAGGGGGGCCGTCTCCGCGTCCGCGTCGCGGCTGGTGGAACCGACATTGGCGTTCTTCAGGATGTTGAGTCCCTCGGCGTACGCGGCCATGAGCCCGTACTCGATCCCGTTGTGCACCATCTTGACGAAGTGCCCGGCCCCGACAGGGCCGCAGTGGAGGTAGCCCTGTTCGGCCGCCGACGGGTCGCCGTCACGACCGGCTGTACGGGGGGCGGCCTCGACGCCTGGAGCGACGCTGGCCCAGATCGGGTCGAGCCGGTCCACGACCTCGGTGTCGCCTCCGATCATGAGGCAGTAGCCGCGGTCCAGTCCCCACACGCCACCGCTCGTACCGACGTCGATGTAGTGGACCTTGGCCTCGCGCAGGCTAGCCGCGCGTGCCAGGTCGTCGTAGTAGTGAGAGTTGCCCCCGTCGATGATCGCGTCCCCAGCGCCGAGCACCGCGGCCAGGCCATCTACCGTTTTCGTCGTGATGTCTCCGGCCGGCACCATGATCCACACGGCCCGAGGCTGCTCCAGCTTGCTCGACAGGTCGGCGAGCGACGTCGCTGCGACCGCCCCGTCCGCCTCCAGGGCTTGTACGGCCGCGGCACTGATGTCGTACACGACACACTCGTGCCCGTCACGCATGAGGCGCCGCACGATGTTCGCGCCCATCCGGCCCAGTCCGACCATACCTAGCTGCATGCGAGACCTCCTGTGATGGGCGTACGTACGCACCGACGGCAAAACTACCTGTGGTGGCAACCCCTGGGCGCTGGCTCGCACCACGAAGTCAGCGTCACCAGGACTGCAGCTGCTCGGCGGTCATCGCTCGACCTGCTTCTCGTGGACGGGGACTAGGGGAGACTCGATGCCGAACGTCCGTACAACCCTGGCCAGCTCGGCGTTCGTCAGCCCGGTGGCGCGGCTGCCGATGGCGAGGTTGAGGTACTCGTAGCGGGCGGCCGTCTCCGCGTACTCGATCCTGTCGCAGGCGGCCAGCACCGACGCTTCCGACCTCGCCATGACGCCGTGCTTCGCCCACAACACCAGCTGATGCGT
The DNA here is from genome assembly GCA_036782155.1 of Propionibacteriaceae bacterium. Lineage (GTDB taxonomy): Bacteria > Actinomycetota > Actinomycetes > Propionibacteriales > Propionibacteriaceae > Fen-668. Next base: position 927 of record DAIPZP010000262.1, on the reverse strand, counting down.
GCGCAGGCTCACGAGGTTGGCGTGCGTCAGCTCGTCGGAGCCCGGCACCATGAACGGCAGGTAGCCGATCCCCTCGGGCAGGTGGACGATCGTCTCCGCTTGCCAGCGCAGGAGCCGGTCGCTGAGCGCCCCGGTGCTTTGGTAGTCGGGCACGTTCGAGAGCAGCGTGATGTGCAGCGGCTGGGCATGGACGATCGCGTGGAACGGGAGGCCGCGGCGATGTACGTGGTCCTCATGCACAGCCAGATGCGAGTTGAACTCGACCGTCGGACGGCTGAACTCGCCCCGCGTCGCATAGTGCAGCATCCCCGCCATCCCGCCGTCATGGATCACCACTGCGCCGAGGTTGCGCTCGGGGTCGGTCGCCAGCGATCGCAGCCGGCAGCCTGAGCCCGTGATGAGGACGGTGTGGCCGGCGAGTGCGGGGGAGGGGTACGGAAGAAGGATCTTCCTTGTCGCGTCGAAGACGGCCGACAGGTCGACCGGCTGCTCCAGGCACACCGAGATGTTGCCCGCACCCGCCTCGGCGGCATCGATCTCGGTCATCCGCTGGCCGGCAGCGCCGATGCTGGCGAGTACGTCCTCGAGGGTCTCCGGACACGAGCTGTGCGTCATGTGCCTGCCATCCCCTGTTCGCTGCGAGCGGTCACTCACTCCGTACGGTAGTGAGGTCGGCGATCAGCGCTGTGACCCGGGCCTTGATCTCGTCGCGGATGGGGCGTACGGCGTCGATGCCCTGGCCGGCCGGGTCGGGGAGCACCCAGTCCTCGTACCGCTTGCCGGGGTAGAACGGGCAGGTGTCGCCGCAGCCCATGGTGACGACCACGTCCGAGGCGATGACGGCTTCGGTGGTGAGGATCTTGGGCTTCTCGGCGGAGAGGTCGATGCCTTCCTCGAGCATGGCGTCTCGGACGGCGGGGTTGATCG
>DAIPZP010000261.1:0-2835 GCA_036782155.1 Propionibacteriaceae bacterium | reverse complement strand
TGGCTCCGTTCGCGGCCATCTCGAGCATCTCCTCGTACGAGATCTCGGTGATGCGGCGAGCGCCGGCCACGATCCGCGGATCGGCGGTGAAGACCCCGTCGACGTCGGTGTAGATCTCGCAGTACTTGGCGCCGAGCGCGGCCGCCAGCGCGACGGCCGTGGTATCCGAGGCCCCGCGGCCCAGCGTGGTGATGTCCTTGGTGGACTGCGAGACGCCCTGGAAGCCGGCCACGATGACGATGTCGCCGTCTCCGAGCGCTTCGACGATCCGACCGGGCGTGATGTCGATGATCCGGGCGTTCCCGTGGGTCTCGGTGGTGATGACGCCTGCCTGGGACCCGGTGAACGAGCGTGCGTGGAAGCCTGTGTCGGCGATCGCCATCGCGAGCAGCGCCGCGCTCATCCGCTCACCGGCGGTGAGCAGCATGTCGAGCTCACGTGCAGGGGGCTGGGGGCTGACCTGCAGAGCCAGATCCAGGAGCTCATCGGTCGTGTCACCCATCGCGGAGATGACGACCACGACGTCGTGCCCCAGCTTCTTGCTCTCGACGACCCGTCTGGCGACGCGTTTGATGCTCTCCGCGTCGACGACCGACGATCCGCCGAACTTCTGGACGACCCGTGTCACCTGACCTCCCTTGCCGGTCCACGAGTCTAGGGGTTGCGATCGGTCAGGTGGGCGACGGCTTCACGCGAAGTAGGTGCCACCGTTGATGTCGACGACCTCACCCGTGACCCACGACGCCAGGTCGGACGCCAACCACAGCGCCGGACCGGCCACATCGGCGGGCAGCCCCGGACGGCCAAGGGGGATGCCCGCGATCTGCTTGGCCTGCTCCGAGGCTGGAGTGTGTACGGCATGGAACTCGGTTTGGTCGACGTATCCGGGAGCGAGTGCGTTCACCGTGATCCGCCGGCTGGCGAGCTCCTTCGCCAGGCCGCGCGTGAACGCGAACATTCCCGACTTGGCGGTCGCGTACGCCACCGCCCCGGCCCCGCCACCGTTGTGTCCCGCGACGCTGGCGACGTTGATGATCCTGCCGCCGTCGGCGAGATGGGGCATGACGGCCTTCGTCATGAGGAACATCGAATCGAGGTTGAGCTCCATCACCTCGCGCCAGTGGTCGTACGTCATGTCGCTGATCGGGACCCGGGCCACCATGCCACCGACGTTGTTGACGAGCACGTCGAGGCCACCCAGCGCCTCGACGATCTTGGCGACGACAGCGTTCGTGTCGGCCTCGTCGGTCGCCTGGTTCGGGAGGGCGACCAGTCCCGGGCACGCGGCGCGGAGGGCATCGTCGGGCTCGTGTCGGTGGTACGTGATCGCCACCCGAGCGCCCTCGGCGCCGAACGCTTCCGCGATGCCTCGCCCGATCCCCGTACCGCCTCCGGTGACGAGCACCCGTGTGCCGGCCAGTCCCAATCCTGTTGTCGCCATACGGGCAACCTAGCCACGCTGCCGCCTCGAAACGTGCGGGTGGCCGCTTGTTGTCGGGGGTCTCGACAGGGGTGCGCAAGGGGTTGGTGGGTGAGCGGATCGGCTACCGCTTCGGGTGGAGTGGCAGCATGTAGTAGTGACGACGAAAAGGACGGGGTACGAGACGTACCCTCGGCCTGCGCCTTTCGTCGCCCCAGAGAAGTGGGAGCAGCCGGTCTTCGCGGCCGCACCACAACTCCTAGAATTCCCTGAGGAACAACCCGTGGCCTCGTCAGCGCTGGCCGTCGGAGAGCGAGAGACCGAGTGAGCAGCCCGTACGAGAACATCCCCCAGCGGATCGGCAACGCCGAACGCGAGACCGCGGTCGAGCGGTTGCGGGTGAACCTTGACCAGGGCCGGCTCGACCAGGCGACGTACGAGGAGCGAGTCGCGACCGCCCTCGAAGCGACGACGCAGGACGACCTCGACCCGCTGTTCCATGACCTACCGCCCGTGGTGAGCAGCACCACGTACGAGCTGTACCCGCATCAGTCGATGGCTGCCACGATGCCGACGCCCTACGCCACGGAGCCGGAGCCGACGCCCTACACGATCCCTCCACGGACGAACCCAGCGATGGAGTGGTTCAACTCGGCGCCGACATGGGCCAAGGTCATCGTCGTGGTGGTCTTCCTCACCCTTATGGCCGGCCTGTTCCGGTTCGGCGGCTGGTGGTTCATCTTCTTCTTCCCGGGCATCTTCGGCTGGTGGGGTCGCAGCAATCGGGTCAGGAACCGTGAGAACCGTCAGCGGCGCAACTAGTTGAATGGTGTGATCGAGACATGAAGCTCGAGGTCAGGCGTAACGATGGAGCTCGCCGGTACGAACTCGTCTCCGACGAAGGTGAGCTCATCGGGTTGATCGACTACGGCGTGACCGAGTCGACGATCGACCTATTCCATTCGGAGACCAACCCCGCCCACGGAGGCAAGGGGTACGGGTCGCTGCTGGTCGAGGGAGCCCTCGACGACATCCGCGAACGAGGCGGCCTGACCGTACGCCCCACCTGCCCGTTCATCGCCGACTTCTTCGGCAAGCACCCGGAGTACGCCGACCTCCTCTGAGCCCGCGACGACACCGGCCACGATGTTCACCGGTCCGATCTCTTGGGGTGCGAGGTGTACTGGTGCCTATGACCGCCGATGGCTCGTACGTCACCACGAGGGGCCACTCGGCAAGCCTGTTTGACCTGATGATGGCGCTGAGGGGCTGATCGACCATGGTCTTCACCGCTTTCGTCTCTCTCGTCGCCGGGCTGCTCACCGTGCTGCTCAAGGCGTCCACCGTGTTCATCCATGTAGACCCGCGCGTGTGGACGTACCTGTCGGGAGGTCTGATCCTCGTCCTCGGGGTCT
>DAIPZP010000260.1:0-2850 GCA_036782155.1 Propionibacteriaceae bacterium | reverse complement strand
TCGTCGTCCTTGGGTCGCCCGCCGGCATCGTGTTCTGCGCGACGGTCGGGGATGGCGGCACGGTCGACCGGCACGTCGACGCGCTCGCCGACCAAGCCTGCCTCGACATCCCGCCGGCCGCGTTCGCCGCCGAGGTCGCGTTCTGGCGCGACCTCACGGGCTGGGCCGCGTCCGAGATCAGCGATGATGACGAGTTCGTCTCGCTACGGCGCCCCACCGACATGCCTGTACGGATCCTCCTCCAGCGCCGCGACGACGAGACCCCCGCGTCGGCGCACGTCGATTTCGCCACCATCGACCGCACCGCAGAGACCGAGCGACATGTACGGGCGGGGGCCGAGGTGGTCAAGGCCTTCCGGCAGTGGACCGTCCTGCGCGACCCCGTCGGCCGGATCTACTGCCTCACCGACCGCGACCCGGCCACCGGCACGCCGTACTGATCCGGGTTTCGGCCGCCCACTGGACGCCTGGAGCTCTATTCGGGCTTGACGTCTTCACTCAGCAGCCGTTTCCCGGATTGCGCCCGGCGGCGAACCGGCCTCCCGCCCACCGCTAGCGTGGGGAGCATGGTGGACGATGAGCCCGAGGTCGATAAGCACGAGTACGAGGACAGGCTCGAGCCGCTGCACCTGATCCGCCGGTCCCATGTGGTGCTGCGTGCCGGGACGCTCATGCTCGGTTCAGGTACGAGCGGGCTGCGCGTGCGCGAGGTGATGGGCGCCGTCGCCAGCACCGTCGGCGTCGAGCAGCTCCACGCCCAGGTCACGTTCACCAACATCGTGCTCACCGTCGGCCGCCGCGGCATCTTCCGCACCCAGGTCGCCGAGACGCGCCCGGGCGTGAACGCCGACCGGATCTCGATGCTCCAGAACTTCGCGCACGATCTACCTGCGCGCGCCACGGTCGCCGAGGTCGAGGAGCGACTCGACGCGATCGAACGCACGCCCCGCCTCTACCCCGCCTGGATCCTCGTGATCCTCGTGGCCCTCGCCTGCGCCTCGATCGCGGTGCTGTCCAACGGGGGGGTACGGGAGGTGGCGGCGGTCGTGCCCGCCTCCGCAATCGCGTACGCCATCCATCGCACGCTCACGCGCCTCCAGCTCAACCACCTCACGGTCGTGCTGACCTCGGCGGCGATCGCGTCGGGCGCCTATGTGGGCTTCGCGGCGATCCTCACCGCGATCGTCGGCTCACCCAGCCCGCGGTTCGCAGCCGGCTTCATCTGCGCGTCGATCTTCCTCATCCCCGGGTTCCCCCTCGTCACCGCGGGGTTGGACCTCACCCGCATCGACCTCGACGTCGGCGTACCACGCCTCACGTACGCAGCCATGGTCGTGCTCGCGATCGCCATCGGCGTATGGCTGGTCGCGGTGCTGGCCGGCGTTTCCCCCGACGCGGTCGCCCCGATCGCCGGTCATCCGGGCCTCGTCTGGACTGCCCGGATCGCGGCGAGCTTCTTCGCGGTGTTCGGGTGGGCGACGATGTTCAACGTGCCGATCCGTACGGCGCTGGCATCAGGCGTCGTCGCCGTCCTCGGCAACGTGCCGCGGTTGATCATGCTCGACAACGGCGTCAAGGCCCATGTCGCCACGTTCATCGCGTGCGTGATCTTCGGGCTGCTCTGCGCGCTCGCGGCCCGGTGGTTCTCGATGACGAAGATCATCATGACCGTTCCGACGTTGCTGGTCTCGATCCCCGGCTCGTCGGGGCTGCGGGCGCTGATCTACTTCGACCGCGCCGACGTGACGAGCGCCATCGAGTCCGGAGTATCGACCGTCCTCGTCGTCATCGCGATGATCGCCGGGCTCTCTGGGGCCCGCATGCTCACCGACCCCGAGTGGGCGTTCACACGGCAGGATCCTCCGCTACCGGATCCTTCCCGGGTGCCGACACGGAGCCAGTTGTAAGGGCTGTACGGTCTGGCCGCGCCCGATTCGCGTACGCGTGGACGAGTCGGTGCGCCACGATCACGACGGCGAGCCAGGCGAGGCCCAGCAGCCAGGCGCCCACGACATCGCTCAACCAGTGGTGGCCGAGGTAGACGCGGCTGAGCCCGATCGCGATGGCGTACGCACCGCCCACGATCACGGTCAGCCACCTCGCGCGCTGGGTGCGGACGATCAGCAGGATGCTGTAGACGAGGATCCCCGTGATGACGATCGCGTTCAGCGCGTGACCTGACGGGAAGCTCGCCGAGGACTCGTACGGCGGGACGGCCTCTGCCAAAGGCGGCCGGCTGCGTCCGACCAGCGACTTGATGGCGAGCGTCATCGCGAGTGAGCCACCTCCAGCCACCAGGCTGAGGATCAGCGGGCGTACTGCGCGCGCGACCCGGACGAGGATCCCTGTGGCGACGACGCCGATGATCGGCATCCCGATCGGGCCGCCGGTCATCGTGAAGCCATTCACGATGACCGTGAGGACCGGCGCACGGCTCGCGACCATCGCGTCGAGCACCGGCTGGTCGAAGCCTGCGATGCCGTTGTTGTTGGTGACCGCCTCGTACACCTCAGCGAAGCCCCACCCCAGCAGTGTCGCCAGGCCGAGGCCGACTGCGCTGATGAGGAGCAGCAGGACCAGCGGTCGCCGCAGCCACTCCACGAGTCCTGCCCAGCGCGATGCCGTAGGGGTCATCGGGCCAGTGTGGCAGGTCGTCCCGAACGCGGGCGGATGTCAGTGCCGTGTGATTTGCTCGTGCCGTGGCTGTGGGGCGGTCAGTACGAGGCGAGGGGCCCGTCACGCTGCGCGAGATCCGCGTCGCGTTCTTTCGCAACCTCAACCTCGGCCAGGCTCGGAGCCACAGCCCGACCTCGTCACAGCTGCTCGACGCGTTTGTCGAGGCGGGCGCGC
>DAIPZP010000259.1:0-2859 GCA_036782155.1 Propionibacteriaceae bacterium | reverse complement strand
AGCTACGGGACAGAAAGTTACGCCACCGTAGGAAAGTCGGGCAGATCTGCTTGAAGATGCATCTTCCCTTGGTCGAAACGCGTACCCTGGCAACAGCGATCGGCATCCGCCCTTGGCTTTTGCGCCCGCCAGGTCGTGGGCCCCAGTGGGTGGTGACTCATGTCCATCGCATCTCCAATTCCCAGCATCCGGCGTCAGTTGCCCGATCGTCGACCGAATTCTGCGTCCGCATTCCCGGCGCTTGCCAAGGCGTTCCTCGAAGTGTCCGAGAAGGCCCGTGAGCAGGGTCTGCTGAAGCGCGCGCAGTGGTTCTACATCCTGCTGGGGGCCGGCCTCGGCGTCGCCCTCCTCGGCGCCGGCACCGGGTTCGTCCTGCTGGGCCACAGCTGGTGGCAGCTCCTCATCGCCGCCGCGCTGGGCATCGTGATGACCCAGGTCGCCTTCCTGACCCACGAGGCCGCGCACCGCACGATCTTCAAGAGCGGGCCACGGAACGATCGCCTGGCCCGGCTCCTTGCGGCTGGCGTCGTCGGGATCAGCTATTCGTGGTGGGACTCCAAGCACTCCCGGCACCACGGCAACCCGAACATGGTGGGCAAGGATCCCGACCTCGCGGCCGACACGATCTCGTTCATCGAGGAAGACGCGGTGACCGCGACCGGCCTCCGCCGGTGGATCACGCGACGGCAAGGCTGGTTGTTCTTCCCACTGCTCAGCCTCGAAGGCATCAACCTCCACTACCAGGGGCTGAAGCACCTCATGCAGCGCGGACCCGTACGGGGTCGGTGGCTCGAACTAAGCCTGATCGCGGGCAGGTTCGTCATCTTCCTCGGCCTGCTGTTCTGGCTGCTCCCCTTCGGGATGGCGATGGCGTTCCTGGGTGTTCAGCTCGTCGTCTTCGGGGTCTACATGGGCGCCTCCTTCGCCCCCAACCACAAGGGCATGCCGATCATCGGTCCCGACGAGCGCCTCGACTTCTTCACCAAGCAGGTACGCACGTCGCGCAACATCTCCGGGTGGTGGGCGACCTGGGTGTTCGGCGGGCTCAACTACCAGGTGGAGCATCACCTCTTCCCAAACATGGCTCGGCCGTACCTGGCCCGCGCCCGGGTCATCGTGCGTGCGAAGTGCGCGGAGCTCGACGTCCCGTACACCGAGACCACGATCTGGCGCTCGTACGCGATCGTCATCGCCTACCTGAACCGCGTCGGCCTGGCGGCTCGCGACCCGTACGAGTGCCCCATGACCGCCACGTTCCGTCGCGGCTGAGGCAAGCCCCTGCTTGGATGCCTCTATGGCAATGCAGGAGTGGTACGGACGGGCGAAGCTGGGGATCTTCCTTCACTGGGGCATCTACGCGGTGAACAGCACGTCCGAGAGCTGGGCCTTCTACCTCGGCGAATGCTCGTGGGACGACTACTACAGACAGGCCGCAGGCTTCACGGCGAGTGCGTACGACCCTGATGCCTGGGCAGCCCTGTTCACCGAGGCCGGTGCGCGCTACGCCGTGCTCACCACGAAGCATCACGACGGCGTGGCGCTGTGGGACACGCAGGTCGCATACCCGGGCGGCTCGACCTACTCGACGGTGACCGCGACGCCGGCGGGCCGCGATCTCGTCACGCCGTACGTGGAGGCGCTGCGACGCGCGGGCATCAACGTGGGCCTCTACTTCTCCCATCTCGACTGGCACCACCCGGAGTACCCGATGATCCGGCCGCCGGCCGACGCGTTCCATCCGGGGATGCTCGAGGACCGCGAGAACCGATACTCGTACCCGCCTGAGGGCCAGGAGGACTACGCGGCCTGGGACCGGTTCCGCGTGTTCCACCGGGCGCAGCTCGGGGAGCTCTGCGCGTACGACCCGGACATCCTCTGGTTCGACGGTGCCTGGGAACGCACCCCCGAGCAGTGGCACATGGCCGAGGTCGCGCAGTTCCTTGCCGACCGCGCGCCCAAGGCGGTGCTCAACGGCCGGATGGGTGGGTACGGCGACTTCGCCACTCAGGAGCAGGCGCTGCTCGCCACGCCGCCGGCCGGTCCCTGGGAGCTGTGCGTCACGGTGAACGACTCGTGGGGCTACAAAGCGCACGACTCCAACTTCAAGAGCGTCCGCCAGCTCGTACAGCTCTTCGTCGAGGTCTTCGCCGGCGGCGGCAACCTGCTGCTCGACGTGGGCCCCAAGGAGGATGGCACCATCCCGGAGGAGTCGGCGTCGCGGCTGCGTGAGCTCGGCGCGTGGATCCGGCGCAACGACGAGGCGGTGTACGAGACGGAGCGGGGCCTGGGATTCGGCTACTTCGACGGTCCGACGGCCTTGTCGCGGGATCGGAAGACGCTGTACCTGTACCTGTTCGGGCTGCCCCAGGAGTTCGTCGTCATCAAGGGCCTCACCACCCCCGTCGCCCGTGCCCGGGTCGTCGGCACCGGTACGTCGCTCGACCACCAGCGTGTCGGCGGGCTCCACAGGGCGGCCGGCTGGGAGTACGTCTTCGTCGACCACACCACACACACTGCCGATATGGACCCGTACTGCACGGTGATCGCCTGCGACTTCGACGAGCCCCTAGAGCTGGCCCCGACGGACCTGTCGTTCGACTGACCTGACCCTCCACCGCGACTTCACAGGCAAAACGTCGACCTCACAGGTGAAATTTGCCTGTGAAGTCGCGGTCAGGAGCGCTGGAGGTAGGCAAGTACAGCCAGCACACGTCGGTGGTCTGACGCCGACTCGGCGAGCCCGAGCTTGGAGAAGATCGCGCTCACGTTCTTCTCGACCGCGCCGACCCCGATGACCAGGCGCGCGGCGATGTTGGCGTTGCTGCGGCCCTCGGCGATGAGCTCGAGCACCTCGCGCTC
>DAIPZP010000258.1:0-2894 GCA_036782155.1 Propionibacteriaceae bacterium | reverse complement strand
CACCACACGTCCCATGTGGTCAGTCTAGGTGCCGGGCGTGGGCGTTCTCGCAGGCTTAGGATCTGGCTGTGACCGACCTCCGCCTCGTCTCCTCTGACCAGGTGCCCGACGCGGTGAAGGCTGTGCTCGAGGGCACCGCGGGTCCGTTCACCCCGCTGCCCGACAGCCCGACGGAAGCCGATCGGTGGGTCGAGGTCGTGAGGCCTGACCAGCCGGTCGAGGAGCCGGACGTCGCCGTGGTGGTGCCCACGTCTGGGTCGACGGGCAACGCTCGGGCGGTCGTCCTGACGCGGTCGGCGCTCACCGCGGGGGCGATGGCGGCCCACGATCGGCTGGGCGGCCCGGGTGCTTGGGTGTGCTCGCTGGCTCCCCACCACGTGGCGGGTCTCATGGTGCACGTCCGCGCGTACCTGTCGGGCTACCCAGCGGTCACCGTGGACCAGCAGCTCACCGGCCTGGCGGACGTGGTCTTGCCGGACGCCCCCGCGTACATCTCGCTGGTCCCGACCCAGCTGTACAAGGCACTTCGCCAGGCGGAGATCCGTACCACGCTGCGCCGCTACACGGTCCTCCTCGGCGGCGCCGCCGCTGACCGGGCGGAGTTGGAGCGCGCGAAGCAGGCGGGGATCCACGTCGTCACCACGTACGGCATGACCGAGACCTGCGGGGGAGTGGTGTACGACGGGTCGCCGCTCGGCGGCGTCCACATCGGCCTGGACGACGATGGACGCATCTCGCTCAACGGCCCCACGACGTTCTCCGGCTACCGGTTCGATCCTGAGGCAACCGCCGCGGTGCTCGAAGGGCGGACGTTCCTCACCTCCGACCGTGGGGCGTGGGTCGGAGGGCGGCTCGAGGTGCGCGGCCGGATCGACGACGTCGTCATCTCCGGCGGGGTCAATGTCGACATCGCACAGCTCCAGCGGATCGTCGACAGGGCCCTGGGAGTGGAGAAGGTCGTCGTGCTCGGTGTGCCGGATCCGCAGTGGGGTGCCAGGATCGTCGCCGTGACAACTCATGACCTCTCGCTGTCCTCGCTGCGCGAACGCCTCGACGGGCGCGTCGAGCGAGCTGCCCTGCCGCGTGACCTGCGACGCGTGGACGCGTTCCCCCGTACGAGCAGCGGCAAGATCGACCGGCGGGCGATCGCCTCGGGCTGGGAGGCCTAGTGGCCACAGCTTCTCAGTGGCTGGAAGGCGCCAGGCCACGGACGCTCCCCGCTGCCGTCTCACCCATCGTGGCCGGCTCAGGCGCCGCGTACCTCGCGAGCGGCTTCAACGTCACGCTCGCCGTCCTGTGCCTCGTCGTCGCGCTCGCCCTTCAGGTCGGGGTGAACTACGCCAACGACTACTCGGACGGGATCCGAGGCACCGATGCCGTACGTGTCGGGCCCATGCGGCTCGTCGGTTCCGAGGCCGCGTCGCCTGCCGCGGTGAAGCGGGCGGCTTTCGCGTCCTTCGGGGTCGCCGCCGTCGCGGGCGTGGCCGTCGTATGGCTGTCGGGCTACTGGTGGCTGCTCGTCGTGGGCGGTGCGGCGATCCTGGCTGCGTGGTTCTACACGGGCGGCAAGCACCCGTACGGCTATGCGGGGCTGGGCGAGCTCATGGTGTTCGTGTTCTTCGGGCTCGTCGCCGTCATGGGGACCACGTACGTGCAGGCGCATCGCGTCTCTCCCGCGTCGTTCGTCGCCGCGGTCGCGGTCGGCCTCGTCGCCTGCCAGGTGCTCGTCGCGAACAACCTGCGCGACATCGCCGGTGATAGGGAGGTCGGCAAAAGGACCCTCGCGACCAGGCTGGGCGACCGTCGGACCCGCACGCTCTACCTCGTGATGACGCTCGTGGTCGCTGCTTCCGTCGTCGTCCTGGCCGTTCTCACGTCGTGGTGGGCGCTGCTCGGACTCGGTGGGGTGGTGGTCCTCGCCCTCGCGACGTTCTCGGTCGCGAAGGGCGCTGGCGGGAGCGACTTGATCCGCGTACTTCAGCTGACGGGGATGGCTGAGCTGCTGATGTCGTTCGGCGTGGCGATCGGGTGGCTCATCGGCTGAGCCTCCGCCGCGAGGTCAGTCCTGCGCTTGGTGACGACGCGCGCTGATCAGGCGGTCGAGATAGGCGATGTAGGCGGGGTTGTCGTCGGTGGCGGTGTTCGCAAGCAGGTACCTGCTCGGCGCCGACGGGGCCTTGACGATGCGCGGGCGGCCGTACATGGTCCACAGCAGCGGACCCAGCACAGGAACCATCACCGAGCGCATCCAGTGGGCGCGGGTGAAGCTACGCAGCTCCGACTCGTACGACGAGGCGACGTCTGCGAGCGCCACCAGCGAACCGGCGAGCACGACTCCCAGGAGCACCTCGAGCATCTGAACCTCCACGTCCGCGTAACGGATGACACCCTTGCACCGGGCACGGCAGTGCGCCGGCGAAATGAGAGATCTCACGTCCAAGGGTGGCGTACGGCCCATGCGCACTTGCCTCTGGCACCATGCTTTTGACGAGAGGAATCCGGTGACCGACCCCACGCACAGCCAGAACGCCGGCCCGAACGCTCCGGACGCAGCTGATCTGTACGGTTCGGGCCGATACGCAGCGCCGGCGCAACCGATGGATGGCTCGTCACTGTGTGACGACGCGCATTCGCCCGCGAGTCCATACACGGTGATCCATGAGCCGGTGCCTGCCCGCGCGTTGCCGGCCGTCGAGCCTGTCATCACGTCTGTGCCGGGGCCTTCGGCCGTGCCTCTGCCGCCGGTCGTTCCACCCCATCTGTTCGCGCCCCCGCCGTCGGTCGTGCCCCCGCCGCGGGTCGTGCCACCGCAGCCGGTCGTGATCCCGGCGCAGCAGCCGGCCGCGGTCCCCGAGTTCGCGGCAACGCCGCAGCCCGACGTGGCGCCTCCCGTG
>DAIPZP010000257.1:0-2904 GCA_036782155.1 Propionibacteriaceae bacterium | reverse complement strand
TCGCGACATCAGAAGTTACCTTGAAGTCCGTCGACCAGGAGGGCACCGTGATCACCGCACAGACCGATGCGCGTTCAGTGGGTGACGTGCGCGGGGTCGTCACATGAACGTCCTACTGGTGCGGCCGAAGCCCGACTCGCGATCCGTCAACGTTCAGCGGTTCATGATCCCCGAGCCCCTCGAGCTGGAGATCGTCGCAGCTCACCTCCGAAATCTCGGCCACGACGTAGACCTCGTAGACCTCGTCCTCGAGCGCCGCCCGCTGCGCTGGTTCGTGTCGCGCAAGCAGTACGACATCGTCGGGTTCACCGCTTACATCAACCACGTCCAGGTGGTCAAGCAGCTCGCTCGCGACGTCAAGCGCGTGTCCCCCCGCACGCAGGTCGTCGTGGGAGGCATCCACGCCGAGTCCGTACCGACCGACTTCGTCGACGCCTCGATCGACCACATCGTCTGGGCCAACGGCGTGATCACCATGGGCAGGATCGCTTCAGGGATGTCCGCGGCCGAGGCGGCGTGCCTGCCGGGAGTGTGGGCCTCTGGGAAAGCCAAGCCCGCCGTCGAGCACCCGCAAGGGCTGATGCCCGACCGTACGATCACGGCCAAGTACAGGAACCGCTACACCCACATCCATCACGAGCGCAGCGCGAGCCTGAAGACGTCGTACGGATGCGCAGCTCCCTGCGGGACCTTCTGCACCCATGACGGTTCGTACGCCGAGCGTGATCTCGACGAGGTCATGGACGAGCTCGCCGGCATCGCCGAGCCGCATGTCTTCATCGTCGACGACAACTTCCTGTCCAGGCCGTCGGGGATCACGAGGTTCTGTGAGTCCCTTGACGCACGTGGCATCTCCAAGCGATTCAGCGCGTTCGGACGCGCCGACGACGTCACCGAACATCCCGACGACATCCGCCTTCTCGCCGAGCACGGCTTCGAAGAGCTCTTCCTCGGCGTTCCTTCGTTGCCCAGATCCGATCTAGCCAACGAAGGAACCCGCACGTCGGCCGAGCAGGTCATCGAGGCCGTACGGGTGCTGGAGGAGGTCGGCGTGCAGTGCTACCCGGACCTCTTCACCGGTGAGGACTGGGGGCGGGCAGACTTCGACCGTCTCATCGACTTCCTCCACCAGCTCGAGCCCGCGATGGTGAACGTCCAACCGGTCACCCCGATGCCGGGCACGCGGCACTACGACGACGAGCGAGAGCGGCTCAGCCAGTCGTGGCGGCGCTACATCAAGCACCGCTACGGGAAACGGGTCTATCGGCGGATGCTCCGCGGCGCCATGGGCAACACATGGCAGTACCTGAAGCTCATTGTCCGACCGGGCTGAGCGGTCGGCAGGTACTGGGACCACCTCATGTGGCTCAGCACGGTCGCTGGGGAGCTCGAGGACAGAGACCTATCCGCCACCCTCAGGTGAAGACGGCAGCGCCCGGCGGGGGGTCACGCGTTCCCAGGCCTCCTCGTCGGCGCTCGACATCGGAGTCCACTCCGATGCGGCTACGGCTGGCGGGGCGTCAGGTCTGTACACGGATGTGGCAGACGTGGCCGCTGGCGCGTCGGGCGCCAGGGCCCGAGCAGGCACCGAGGTTATCGGTGAGTCGTCAGGCTCGTCAGGCTCCTCGGGGGACGAATACGCGTACCGGGCTGCCTGCGGCTCGTCGTCCACGGAAGAATCGCTCGACGGCAAGAAGCCGGCATCGATGACGACGCCTGGCTCCCAGTCCACAGCGTCGTCGTCGTCGATGACCGACGTCTCGTCGCTCCTCGGCGCCCACGCAGAAGGCTCCGCTGCAGCGGCATGGAGCGGCTGGGCCATCGATCGATTCGCGCCGTGGGAAACCGCCGCGAACAGTGCGAGGCAGACGATGCCCGCGAGGGCCAGGAGCGTGGCGCCCACATTGCCGACCACAGTCTGCACGCGGACGGGAGCCCCTTCGAACACGGAGCGAGCCGTCAGGGACATGTAGCCGATCACGACCACGAGGCTCGTACCGGTCCAGATCCAGGCCTGCCGGTACGGCACGCGGGTCGCGACTTCGTAACCCCACGCGATGAGCACGACGGTGAGCACCGTGTGCAGCGCCAGCGCCGTCACACCCGCCCTCCCGCCAGTCAGGTCCCGATGCGACCGCTGCCAGTATGCCCGAACGCGCTTGTCAGCGCCCAGTGCCCCCATAAACAACCGCTTCACCATCGGCGTCGAGGCCGAAGGCGGTGTGCGCTGCGCGTACGGCGTCGTCGACCTGCTCTGCCGGTACGACCACGGAGATCCGGATCTCCGAGGTCGAGATCATGCCGATGTTGATGCTCGCGTTCGCCAGGGCTGTGAAGAAGGTCGCCGAGACGCCCGGGTGGGAGCGCATGCCGACCCCGACGATCGAGACCTTGCCGATCTGGTCGTCGTACAGCAGATCGGTGAACCCGATCGTGCCTTGCACCGCGCGCAACGCCTCCATCGCGACCTTGCCGTCGGACTGCGGCAGCGTGAACGAGATCGCCGTCGACGCCTCCTTGACCGAGACGTTCTGGACGATCATGTCGATGTTGATGTTTGCGGCCGCGACGGTCTCGAAGATGCGGGCGGCCTCGCCGATCTTGTCGGGAACACCGACGACGGTGATCTTCGCCTCGCTGCGATCGTGGGCGACACCGGTGATGAGTGCGGCCTCCATGGCGCGTCCTTCCGTGATGAGCGACGAGTCCTTGACCCAGGTGCCGGGTTTGGCGGAGAACGAGGAGCGGACGTGTACCTGGACGCTCGCGCGTCGTGCGTACTCCACGCAGCGCAGGTGCAGGATCTTGGCGCCGTTCGCGGCCAGCTCGAGCATCTCCTCGTACGAGATCTCGGGGATGCGGCTGGCACCGCGCACGATACGAGGGTCGGCGGTGAAGACGCCG
>DAIPZP010000256.1:0-2939 GCA_036782155.1 Propionibacteriaceae bacterium | reverse complement strand
GCGCGCCAGCGCCAGCAGCTGCCTGTTGCGAAACGCGGGCGGCCCGCTGCCGACCATGCCGCCGAACGCGAGAAGGGACCCGAGCCCCTCGTCATGGGAGACCGCATCGGACTCGTCGAACGTCAGCAGGTGGATGACGAACTTCCGCGACGCACTGATCGACCACAGGCCGGCCTTGAGCGCCGAGTGCACGCCTTGCTCCGCGTGAGCGAGGTCTTCGGTGAGGTAGGCCCCGATGAACGCGTCGTACGACTCCGGCGAGTCGTAGGAACCCTGGGCTGGATCAGCGAGCAGAGAGAGGTCGAACCTGGACGCGGGTTCCACGTGCGGGGCCACGTCGTCATCGATCGACTGCGGAGATGCCGCCGCGATGGCTGCGAGCACTGGCTCGAGCCCGTCCACGAAGGCGTCGGGCTGCTCGTCGTGCAAGGTGCGGTAGTACGCGGCGTACGCGTCCCTCACCACCAGCGGCCACACCTCGCGGGCGTAGTCGATGGGCCGGGGCACGTTCGCCCAGTCACGGCCCCGCAGGTGCGCGAGCTCGGCGGCGGGCGGCAACCCGCCGTACAGCGACTTCGCCCGGAAGGGCACGCCGCGACGCGAGCCCACGTACAGGATGGGCTCCGTACCGGACCGCTCGTATGTGAAACCGCCCGGTTCGCTCGATGGTACGAAACGGCCGCCACGGCCAATGGTGAGCAGCGCCATCGTGTCGAAGAAGCCCATGCCGAGGCCACGCACGATGACGGGCTCCCCCGCCGGTACGTCCGTGAGGTCCTGCAGGATCGGGCTGTCTGGCGCCACCCACGTCAGGCCAACGCCCGCCACGGCGCCCGCGAGCGCCGCGTCGACCGCGCTCGGCCCCACGTCGAGCCATCCGGTCGCCAGGACGACCGCGTCTGCCGCGAGCCGCTCCCCGGTGGACAGTGCCACGACGGTACGGCCGTGGTCGTCCTCGATCGCCGTCGCCCGCGCCTGGTGCACGTGGAGGGCCACCGACGCCGGGAGCAGGCTCAGGGCGCGCTCGTAGCACCACACGAGATACTCCCCGTACAGCGCACGGCTCGGGTGCGATTCCGGCCGGATCTCGGCCAGCTCGGTGTCGTACCCGCCCTGTCGCACCGCATCGCGCAGCGGTGCGTCGAGGCTCCACGACCCACCAGCCAGGTGCTCACGCACCGCGAGGCACCACTCGTACAGCGTGGGTCCCGCCAGCACCGGACCCGGTCCCGTGTACGACTCGTCGGTGAACAGCGTCACCGCGCCGGCAAGGGTGTTCATGCAGAGCTCGCGCGGCTGATCCGTGGCCCAGACCTTGCCGGCGCCCGGTTCGAACTCCTCGACGAGGTGCAGCTCGCAACACTCCGCACCGCTGCCCGGCAGGAGCGCGCCGAGGCGCTCGATGCAGATCACGCCGCGCGGGCCGAGGCCCACGACGACCAGTGATGGCGTACGGGTGGCGGTGTTGGTCACTTGAAGTTTCTACCGGGTCGGGACGGGGTCACCTTGCCGCGTCCGCTTCGTGGTCTCCCCCATGGGGCTGACGAGCAGCAGGTACCGTCGCACCCCAACGCCCCCTTACGACGCCGAAGGAGCCCCATGGACGTCATCGACAGGCTGTCCCGCATCGCCGCCGGATCGCACCTCGACGAGCTACGCGCGCACCGGCCGGCCGCCCGTGAGCAAGCGCAGGCCACGTACGACGCGCTGTTCTCCCCCGTCGAGGCCGGCGCCATGTCGCTCCTTGAGCGCCACGCAGTGGCCGCCTTCGTCGCCGCGCTGTTCGACGTGCCCGCGGCCGAGCAGCACTACGCACGACTGCTGGCCGACGCGGACCCGGCCATCGCCGCCGCGGTCACTGAGGCCGTCGAGCTAGGCCGAGGCGCGGGTCCGTACGGATCATTCGGGGGCGAGCTTGCCGCGGAGTCGCAGGCAGGACCCGAACTGATCCTGACCCCGCCGCTCGTCGATGCGCTGGGGGTCCGGCTGGCTGCGGCCCTCCAGCACGCGCACCTTCTCGCGCTCCACCCGCGGGACTCGACGCGCGAGCGTCTGCAACCGCTCGTCGACGCCGGCTGGTCCGCCGACGGCGTCGTCACCTTGTCCCAGCTTGTGAGCTTCCTCGCCTTCCAGGTGAGGGCCGTCGCCGGGCTCACCGTCCTCGCGGCCGAAGGGAGCCATTGATGTCCACGCTGACCCCCATCACCCACGTGTCCTTTCCGCCGCGTTTCACCCAAGAGACGCTCGGCTGGGTGCCGTGGGTCGAGCCGCTCGACGAGCTCGATCTCACCGAGCGCCACTACGAGGGTCTGGTGCAACGGCCGAGGGCCAAGAATCCGTACTTCCGTCTCCTCGCCCGCGACCCCGAGGTGCTGGGGGCGCGGACGAAGACCGATCTGGACATCTTCTACAACACCGCCGACGGCTTGGGCCGAGCCGAGCGTGAGCTGGGTGCGGCGGTGGCATCCCGCTCCAACGGTTGCGTGTACTGCGCGTCCGTCCACTCGGCCTTCGCCACCCACTTCTCGAAGCGGGGCGAGGATGTCCAGCGCCTGCTGGACGAGGGTGTCGCCACGGACCTCGGCGACGAGGCCTGGAACGCGGTTCGTGACGCTGTCGTGGCGCTGACGGCAACGCCGGTACGGTTCGGGGCTGAGCACGTCGCCGCGTTGCGCGCGTCCGGCCTTGATGACGTCGCCGTCCTCGACGTCATCAACTCCGGAGCGTTCTTCAACTGGGCGAACCGACTCATGCTCTCGCTGGGAGAACCGACGCTCAGCTGATCACGCCAGCAGGTTGGGGTGCGGGGTCATTGAATCGACGGGTCGCCTTGCACGTGATCAGGTCTTGTTCCTCAAACTCTTGGTTCAGTGCGTCCGCGACAACAGACGGGTCAGTGAGCCAGGCCAGTTCGTTCCAGGGTTGGACGGTGATCAGGA
>DAIPZP010000255.1:0-2943 GCA_036782155.1 Propionibacteriaceae bacterium | reverse complement strand
TGCGCCGGCATGGCGGCCGACCTGTTCGAGTCGTACGCCGTGACGCTGGTCGCCTCGATCATCCTCGGCAAGGCGGCCTTCGGGGCGTCAGGATTGGTGTTCCCGCTCATCATCCCGGCGGTCGGCGTGCTCACGGCGCTCGCCGGTGTGTACCTCACCCGTCCCCGGCCGGACGAGAACGGCCTGCTCACGATCAAGCGCGCCTTCATGATGTCGGCCGGCATCGGGGCCGCACTCTCGGTCGTGGCCGCGTACGCGTACCTGCCCTCCCGCTTCGAGGACTTCGGCACCGGGATCACCTTCACCGGACCCGTCGACGACCCCCGGTTCGTCGCGGCCGGAGCCGTACTGCTCGGCATCGCCCTCGGCGCCGCCATCCTGATGCTGACCGGCTTCTACACCGGCACGGAGGACCGGCCGACTCAGGATGTCGGCCGTACGTCGCTGACCGGCGCAGCCACCGTCGTACTTTCCGGCATCGCACTGGGGCTCGAGTCGGCGGTGTTCACCGCGGTGATCATCGCCAGCGTCCTGTTCGCCGCCTTCCTGCTCGGCGGGGCCGGCGTCGTCGGCCTGTTCGCGATCGCGCTCGCCGGGTGCGGGCTGCTCACCACGGTCGGCGTCATCGTCGCCATGGACACCTTCGGTCCGGTGTCCGACAACGCGCAGGGCATCGCAGAGATGTCCGGGGAGGTCAGCCCGGCCGGCTCACGGATCCTCACCGAGCTCGACGCGGTCGGCAACACGACCAAGGCGATCACCAAGGGCATCGCGATCGCCACGGCCGTACTCGCGGCGACAGCCTTGTTCGGGTCCTTCACCGATTCCATCGAGACCGTTCTGCAAGGCGCCTACCAGCAGTTCGTGAACGACTCCGCCGTCTTCTCGCCGCGCACCCTCGTCGGGATCATCGTTGGCGCGTCGGTCGTGTTCATGTTCTCGGGGCTGGCTATCTCCGCCGTGGGCCGGGCAGCCGGAGCGGTCGTGTACGAGGTGCGCCGCCAGTTCGCGGAGATCCCCGGGATCATGGACGGTACGGGCCGCCCCGAGTACAGCAAGGTCGTCGACATCTGCACCCGCGACTCGCTGCGTGAGCTCGCGACGCCGGGTCTGCTGGCCGTGACCGCCCCGATCGCGGTCGGCTTCGGCCTCGGTGCCCCGGCTCTGGCGGGCTACCTCGCCGGCGCCATCGCCTGCGGCACGCTCATGGCGATCTTCCTCGCCAACTCGGGCGGCTCCTGGGACAACGCGAAGAAGCTCGTCGAGGACGGCCACCACGGCGGCAAGGGATCGGCCGCCCACGCGGCGACGGTCATCGGCGACACCATCGGCGACCCGTTCAAGGACACCGCCGGCCCGGCCATCAACCCGCTGATCAAGGTCATGAACCTCGTGGCCGTGCTGATCGCCCCGGCGATCGTCGGGCTGCCGATGGTCGGCAGCCTGGGGTGGGTGCGCTACGCGATCGCTCTCGCCGCAGCCGTGATCGGCATCGGGGCCGTCGTCATCTCGACGAGACGCGGGATGTCCATCAAGGGCCATGGCGTGGAATCCCCTCCCGGCCTGGGCGGCATGCCCGGCCCGGAGGAGTGGGACGCGATCCACGCGGCGCACATCCTTCACACAGCCAGCTCCGAACGCGATCCCGGAGTCTGATGGAAGCTGCCCAGACGCGGTGCTGACCTCGGCGCTCAGCCCGCGAGCGCCGCCTTCACCTTCGCGGCCACGACCGCACCCTCGGCTCGGCCCTTGGCGCGGGCGTTGACGGCCTTGATGACCTGGCCCATCTGCTTCATCGACGCACCCTCGCCCAAACCCGCGACCTCTTCGGCCACGATGGCGTCAACCTCGGCCTCGGTAAGGGCTGTCGGCAGGTACGCGGCCAGCAGCTCCACCTCGGCGAGCTCCTTCTCGGCGAGCTCGGGGCGGTTGCCCGTCGTGTACAGCTCCGCGGACTCCTTGCGCTTGCGCACCTCGCGTCCGAGCACCGCGCGTTCCTCGTCCTCGCTGAGCTCGCGGGCGCTGGCCCCGGCGACTTCCTCGGTCTGGATGGCCGCCAGCACCATCCGCACAACGCCCGTACGGAACGTGTCGCGGGCCTTCATCGAGGTCGTGAGGTCGCTCCGGAGCTGGTCCTTCAGGGCTGCCATGGTGTCCTTTCGTCGACGCCATCCTCTCACCGGGTCGTGTGCCCGCACTTCTGACATCCCCCGCCGGTACCGTTGAGCACATGAAGCGGATCGGGATGGTGCTCGCAGCACTGGTGCTAGCGCTCGGGGTACTGGCGGTGGCACCTCCGAAGGCGTACGCGGCGGGTGCGCCCATCACACGCATGGCGATCGATGCCTCCGTCGCGGCCGACGGCACGATCACTGTCGCGCAGACGTTCGACATGAACTTCGCCACGGCCAGCCACGGCCCGTACCTCTACTTCACGACGCGGCAGGCGACCAGCACGACCGACCAGTACCGCATCTACACGTACCACTTCGTCAGCATCACCAGCTCCACGGGCGCCCCGTCGGCCTTCGTGACCGAGTCGCCGTCGTACGGCACCACCGCGCTCCGGATCGGCGACGCGAACAAGACGGTGACGGGCACCCAGACGTACACGGTCTCGTACACCGTCAAGGGCATCGCCAACCCGAACGTGACCTCTAGCACCATGGACGAGCTGTACTGGAACGTCATCGGCACCGGCTTCGTGGTGCCGATCAGCAACGTGACGCTGACCCTCAAGGGCCCGGCGGCGGTCCAGAAGACGACCTGCTACATGGGCGCGAAGTTCGACCAGGCGTGCACGTCCAACGCGTTCACCGGCTCGACCGCCACGTTCGCGCAGACCAACCTGAACACCGGGCAGGGACTCGCGGTCGTCGCGGGCTGGCCGGTCGGTACGTTCGTGGGTGCGGAGCCGACGTTCGAGACGCACACCGGCTCGAC
>DAIPZP010000254.1:0-2961 GCA_036782155.1 Propionibacteriaceae bacterium | reverse complement strand
GGCCTCCTGGCGACGCTCAAGGGCCTGCCGCTCGCGTACAACCGCGATCTCCAGGAGGACAAGGAGCCGGTCTTCGACTCGCTCGACCAGCTGGCGGTTCTGCTGCCCGCGGTCGCAGGCATGGTGAGCACCCTGCGCTTCCATCCCCAGCGGCTGTCCGAGCTCGCCCCCCGCGGTTTCTCGCTCGCGACGGATGTGGCCGACTGGCTGGTACGGCAGCGCGTGCCCTTCGCCCGTGCCCACGAGATCGCCGGAGAGGCGGTCAGATACTGCGAGGAGCGCGGCATCGAGCTCACCGACCTCACGGCCGCGCAGGTGGTCGAGATCTCACCGGAGCTGACGCCCGACGTGATCGCGGTGCTGTCGGTCACCGGTTCCATTGACAGCCGTGACGGTAGGGGCGGGACCGCGACGGTACGGGTCCGGGAACAGCTTGCCGAGCTTCGTGAGGTGCTTACGCGCTCGGCGGGATGACCTGAGCCACCGACTCGTGCTCCTGCTCCGGAGTGGCCTTCGGTGTGCGCTTCGGGATGAGCCGCAGCACACCGACGACGGCGAAGCCGACCAGCAGTCCGACCAGGGCGGACGCCACGGTATCGACGAACCAGGCGAGAACGCCGCCGACAGCCGGGACCTGTCCGACCGACTCCTCCAGCGTATGGACGAAGCCGTACAGCACGTGCCAGCCGAGCGTGTACGAGCCGGAGAGCACGAGGTGTCCGCCGACCCAGATCATGGCGGCGATGCCGATGGTCGAGATCACGCGCATGACGTACGGCATCGCGCCCACCAGCCCGCGACCGAACCGCTGGACGCGTCGTGATCTCCGCTCGGTGAGGGCGAGGCCGATGTCGTCGAGCTTCACGATGAGCGCGGCGACCCCGTAGACGAGCACCGTGATGAGCACGGCCACGACGACAAGGATGATCGCCCGCATGAGGATCGGCTGCGTCGCCACCTCCGCCAGCGAGATCGCCATGATCTCGGCGGAGAGGATGAGGTCGGTACGGATCGCGCCGGTGACCATCGCCTTCTCGTGCGCGGGGCTGCCGAGCTCGGCGATCTCCTGCGTGGGTGCCGCCTCGTGGTGACCGCCCCAGAACACTTCGTAGACCTTCTCGGCGCCCTCGAACGACAGGTACGCGCCGCCGATCATCAGCAGCGGCGTCATGAGCCATGGCAGGAACTGGCTCAGCAGCAGCGCGATCGGGAGGATGAAGACGATCTTGTTCCGCAAGGAGCCCTTGGCGATCTTGAGGATGATCGGCAGCTCGCGGTGTGCCAGGAAGCCCTGTACGTAGCGGGGCGTGACGGCGGTGTCGTCCACCACGACGCCGACGGCCTTCGCGCTCGCCTTGCCGGCGGCGGCACCGATGTCGTCGATCGATGCAGCCGCGACCTTGGCGATGGCGGCGATGTCGTCGAGCAGGGCGGCCAGCCCACCAGCCATGAGTCGGTCTCCTCTTCGTGAGTGACCCACAGGGTAGCGACCTCCACCGCGACCGCGCCGCGGAAAGCGCGCGACCGGCGTCGGCGCGGTCGGTAGAGTGCGGCGGGTGACCGGTGTACTGGACGAGTTGACGTGGCGAGGCCTTCTCGCGGAATCGACCGATGAAGAAGCCCTCGCTGAACACTTCGCGGCGGGACCGGTCTCCTTCTACGTGGGTTTCGACCCCACAGCACCCTCCCTGCACTTCGGCAACCTGGTGCAGCTGATCCTGGTACGGCACCTACAGGCGGCCGGAGACAAGCCGTACCTGCTGGTCGGCGGCGCTACCGGACTCATCGGGGACCCCAAGCAAGCCGCGGAGCGTGTGCTCAACCCCACGGACGTCGTCGCCGGCTGGGTGGAACGGATCCGGGAGCAGGTGGCGAGGTTCGTCTCGTTCGAGGGGGAGAACGGCGCGACGCTGGTGAACAACTTCGACTGGACGTCGGGGATGTCCACGATCGACTTCCTCCGCGACATCGGCAAGCACTTCAGCGTCAATCGGATGCTCGCCCGCGATGTCGTACGGAACCGGCTCGAGTCAGGTATCTCGTACACGGAGTTCTCCTACGTGCTGCTGCAGTCGATGGACTTCCTCCATCTCTACCGGGAGCACGGCGTCACCATGCAGACGGGCGGCTCGGACCAGTGGGGCAACATCACCGCTGGTGTGGAGCTGATCCGACGGGCGGCCGGTGGCAAGGCGCACGCGATGGCGACGCCGCTGCTGACGAAGGCGGACGGCACGAAGTTCGGCAAGACCGAAGGCGGCAGCATCTGGCTGGACGCTCAGATCACCAGTCCGTACGCGTTCCACCAGTTCTTCCTCGCCTCAGAGGACAGCATGGTCGGCACGTACTTGCGGGTGTTCTCCCCGAGGTCCCGTGAGGAGATCGAGGACCTGGAGCGGCAGACGTCGGAGGCGCCACACCTGCGTGCCGCACAGCGGGCGCTCGCAGACGATGTGACCGACCTCGTCCATGGTGAGCCCGAGAGACGAGCGGCCGTCGCGGCCGCCGACGCGCTCTTCGGGAGGGGATCGTTGCAAGACCTCCCTGTGGGGACGCTGAGTGCGGTGGCGCGCGAGCTGAACGCCTCTGCTGTTCCATCGCTGGACGGGCTGAGCGTGGCGTCGGCACTGCAGGCCGCAGGGGTCGTCCCAAGCTTGTCCGCGGGCCGTCGAGCGATCACCGAGGGCGGCGCATACGTGAACAACGCCAAGGTGACCGACGCTGACGCGGCCCTTACCTCGGCGGATCTCCTGCCCGGTGGGTACGTGGTGGTCAGGCGCGGGAAGCGCACGGTGGGGGCTCTCAGCGTGCAGTCCTGAGGTGCCTCCGACGCCGTCGCTGGCGCGACACGCCCGGGGCGCCGGACCGATTTGACCCTCCGCCTCGAGGTCCGTAGCGTTCACCAAGCCTTGCCGGTGACACGGACGAGGCGCACTGCCCGACACAAGGCCTGATGGCTCG
>DAIPZP010000253.1:0-2984 GCA_036782155.1 Propionibacteriaceae bacterium | reverse complement strand
TCGAGCTCGTCATGAGCCCAGGGGACTGGTCCGACGAGGACACGCACGACCCGCAACTGGACCTGGCGATCGCAGAGGCCCTCAAGCTCCTCGAGGCCATCCCGGCATCGGCCCCGCCCCAGCTCCCGGCACCCAGGTCCCGCCCGGCCCGCTGACGAGTGTCCCGCTCCCGGTGGGGGCGGGACGCTCGCTACGAAGAGGTCTAGGCCCGGGTTGTGGTGGTTATGGCCGGATCAGGAAGCCCGGCATCGCGCCCGGCCCGTGGATTGGTGGTTATGAGCCCCAAAATGGGTTTCATAACAACGTTTTCAAGGGTCTGGCGCCGCGAGAGACGATTCCGGCGTCTGATAACCACCACAAACAGGCTCTAGACCCAGCCCTGTTTGGGGAGCGGGCTGAGAGTGCGCCAGCAGGTGCCGATCTCGACGCTGCTAGGCACGTTTGGGGCGAACTGATTCACGAAGGCGGTGGCGAACCGAGTGCTTCCACGGCAGCGGGGATGTCGTCGGCGACCCGGTCCGGCGGGGGGAAGGCCGGGTCCCACTCGCGTCCACGCCGCATCCACACCGTCCGCAACCCGGCGCTCCTGCCGCCGCCGATATCCGCCTCGGCGGCGTCACCGATCATCCAACCCCCGTCCGACAATCGGGCACCGCACCGCTGAGCCGCCACCTCGAAGATCCGCCGGCCGGGCTTCCGGTCGCCGGCCTCCTCGGAGATCGCGACGGCGTCGACATGCGTGTCCAACCCTGTATGCCGGATCTTGGCGGACTGCTGACGGGCCTGCCCGTTGGTGACGATCGCCACCCGCCACCCCACGGCGCGCAGGCCGTCCAGGGCGAGCGGCACCGCCGGGTCCAGCTCGACCAGTTCCACGATCTCCGCCTGGTAGGCGGTCATCGGGAGGTCGACGGCGAATTGCTCGCGGATGGCCGCCAGGAACAGCGGGCGCGGCACGGACCCGTCGCCATCGGCGTCGACCAGCCACGCTACGTCCGCGGGTCCGAGCGCGTGCTCCGCGGCAAACCTCGTGGCCCACCGCAGAAATGACGTGGCCCGGTCGAGGAGCGTGTTGTCCAAATCGAAGAGCGCGAGAGGCACGCCTCGACCCTAATCGCGCTGATGGTCAGCGACAGGCCGGAGCGGCGGGCGTTGCGGGATGGGGTCCGCCGTGTGAGCTCAGAACAGCTTCCGTACCGTCGCCTTCTCCTGGGCGAGGACGCCGAGGCGGGAGACCTCGAAGGTGTGCTCCTGGGGTACGGCCTCGTTCGTACGGTTCACGACGTCCCCAACAACATCCTTGAAGAACGTCAGCTCGACGTCGGAGCAGTCGATGTACTCGGTGCCGTTCTGGTCGGCGACGAAGAGGTGGTCGGTACCGGGGCGGCCCTCGATGTCCACGTACTTGCGGAGCTCGATGTAGCCCTCGGTGCCGACGATGACCAGCCGGCCATCGCCCCAGGTCGGCAGGCCCTGCGGGGTGAACCAGTCCACCCGTACGTACCCCTGCGCGCTGTCGGACGACAGCATGATGTCGCCGAAGTCCTGGAAGTCGGGGTGCTCGGGGTGGTTGAAGTTCGCCACGGTCGCCGCGACGACGTCACCCTTGGTCGAGCCCGTGAGCCACAGGAACTGGTCGATCTGGTGGCTGGCGATGTCGTTGAGGATGCCGCCGAACGTGGAGATGTCGTAGAACCAGTCGGGACGACCGGAGCCGCCGGACAGGTGCGCAGCGTCGCGCTCGCGGTGCGGGCCGAGGCCGAGGGTCTGGACGACGCGCCCGATCCGGCCGCTGTGGACCAGCTCGCCGGCCTTGATCGCGGACCGTACGCCGAACCGCTCCGAGAACACCACGTCCCAGAAGCGGCCCTTCTCGGCGACGAGCTTCTTGATCGTCTCCAGCTGGTCCTGGGTCACCACGCCTGGCTTGTCGGTGATGACGTCCTTGCCCGCCTCGAGCGCGGTGATCGCGATCTCGCCACGTCGTACCGGGACGGCAGCCGTGGCGATCAGGTCGATCGACGCATCTCCGTACAACGCAGCCGCGTCGTCGAACCACGGCACGTCGGGCTGCAGAACGCGCACCTGCTGGCACACCGCGGCCTCCGGGTCGTCGGACGCCAGGCCCACGAGCTCGGCACCACCGTCGATGAGTCCCGCGATCATCCCGAAGATGTGGGCGTGGTCAAGGCCGATGGCGGCGAAACGTACGGGCATGAGGTCCTCCTGGAATGGGGTCAGCTGCCAGTAGACACCGGCAACCTCGACAAGCCCATAGCCTGGTGGATGAAGGCGATGGGATGCACCGTCGGTACAGAAGTTGCCTGCTCGATCTGCCAACGGCACGTCTCGGAGTCGCACGCGGCAACTCCTTCGTTGACCGCGACGATCTTGTCGAAGACCGGCTTGCCGACCAACATGCCGATGTCGTACTTCTCCTTCTTCAGCCCGTACGTGCCGGCGATGCCGCAGCAGTACGCGCCCGACTCGACCACCGTGATGCCGGGGACCAGCTCCATGAGCTGTACGGCCGGGGTGCCGATGTTCTGGCCGCGCAGCTGGCAGGGCGCGTGGTACGGGACGGTCAGCTCGTTGGGCAGCCAGTCGCTCGTGTCGAGCTCGCCCTCGTCGTACATCTCCAGCAGGAACTCGCAGATGTCGCGCATCCGGCCGCCGACCTCGAGCAGGTCAGCATCCTTGACGCCCAGGATCTCGTTGGCCTCGTGCTTGAGCATCCCGCCGCACGACGTGGAGCAGCTGATGATCGGCAGGTCGCGCGGCGCCTCTCGGAGCTGGGCGACGAGCTTGCGTACCCACGTCCGCGCGGTGTCGAAGATGCCGTTCGACTGCAGCGGCAACCCGCAGCAGCCCTGCTTCGGCACGATGACCTCGTAGCCCAGGTGCTCCAGGACCTCGATCGTCTTGATGCCCGTCTCGACCTCGAAGTAGTTCTGCGCGCAGCCGTGGAAGAAGATCAGCTTGCC
>DAIPZP010000252.1:0-3000 GCA_036782155.1 Propionibacteriaceae bacterium | reverse complement strand
CGGCCAGAAGGAGTGCCCGTGGATGCAGTCGTCGGCTAGGAGCAGTGGAATCCCGAGCCGGGTGGCAGCCGCGAGCTCGATGGCGTGCGCCATGCGATCGGGCGGGATGTGCAGCAACGAACCGACGTTCTGCCTTGTCACAAGGTCATCGAGGTCGCCCTGAGCATCGAGCTGCATACACTGGGCGACCTTCTCGGCGAGTGTCATCCTGGACACCAGATCCGCGACGCGATCAGCGGTCGCGAGGCTGTTGTCCTGGTACGGATGCATCACGTCCCCTTTGACGAGATCGAACGATAACGAAACGGTTACCTCGCGACCTGGCCCCAGGTCGTGGTGTTACTGTCTGGTCAGTAACTGTACGACCACGCCTGCCTCAACGGAGAGGTTTCATGGGAATCGAAAGCCTCGGTGACGAGACCGGCCGCGTATCTGGCGGCTGGCTGGACCTCACCGGAAGCGATTGGATCCTCCGTGTCGACCCGACCACCTCTGCGTGGGAGTCGGTACCGGAGGGGCTGCGGGATTCCCTCGTTCTCGGCATCCACGCCACGGTTCCCGGCTGTGTCCACACCGACCTGATGGCCGCGGACCTGCTCGCGGATCCGTACGTAGGCATGAACGAGGCCGACCAGCACTGGGTCGGGCAGCAGACCTGGAGCTACCACAACACCCTCTTCTTTACGGGGGACTCGGTCGAGCTTGAGTGCGACAACACCGACCTCATCTGCGACGGGCTGGACACGATCGCTGAGATCCGCGTCAACGGCCGCACGATCGGCACCTCGGTCAACATGCATCGGCGCAACGTCTTCCCCATGCGTCCCTACATCGGCGTCGGCCCCAATCCCATCGAGATCGTCTTCAGCCCGGCCCTCGAGTACACGACGAAGATGGCCGAGCTGGTCGGCGAGCGGATCCACGTCGAGAAGCACCCGTTCAACCTCATCCGCAAGATGGCGTGCAACTTCGGCTGGGACTGGGGCCCCTGCCTCATCACCGCCGGCATCTGGAAGTCCATCGGGCTGCGGAGCTGGAACCAGGGACGCATCTCCGATGTCGGCGTCTTCGCGACTGCCTCCGAGAACGCGTCCGGTGGATGGGACGGTCACCTCCGCGTCGACGTCCAGATCCAGGGGGAGACCCGCTTCGGCGCCGTCACCGTACGGGTCAGCGGCAACGGCGCGTCCGGCGAAGCCGTCGTGGTTGCTCAGGACTGGACCCAGGTCGAGCTCACCATCAGCCACATCGAGGCGTGGTGGCCCCACAGTCTCGGCGAGCAGCCGCTGTACGACGTCGAGGTGACGTTCCACAACGACGTCGTCCTGCTCGACCGCGTCAAGCGCCGTACCGGCTTCCGTACCGTCGCGCTCGACACCACGCCAGATGCCGACTCCCACGGCGCCACGTTCGGGTTCGTCATCAACGGTGTCCAGGTCTTCGCCCGCGGCATGGACTGGATCCCCGACGACTGCTTCCCCACCCGCATCACGCCGCAGCGGTACCGCGAGCGCGTGCAGCAGGCCAAGGATGCGAACGTCGACCTGCTCCGCATCTGGGGCGGCGGGCTGTACGAGCAGGAGGCCTTCTACGAGGCCTGTGACGAGCTCGGCGTGATGGTCTGGCAGGACTTCGCGCTTGCCTGTGCGGCCTATCCGGAAGAGGAGCCGTTCGCCCTCGAGTTCGAGGCCGAGGCCAGGGACAACGTGATCCGGCTGTCGTCGTACCCGTCGCTCGTCCTGTGGAACGGCAACAACGAGAACATCTGGGGCCACGAGGACTGGGACTGGGAGGCGCAGCTCCAGGGCCGTACGTGGGGCGCCGACTACTACTACCGGCTGTTCCCCGAGATCGTGGCCGAGCTCGACCCGACCCGTCCGTACTGGCCGGGCAGCCCGTCGTCCGGCCCCGCCGAGCTGTACTCCAACGATCCGAACTACGGCTGCATCCACATCTGGGACGTCTGGAACGCGCGCGACTACACCTGCTACGACGACTACTCGCCGCGGTTCGTGTCGGAGTTCGGCTACCAGGGCCCCGCGACGTGGGCGACATGGGCTCGGACCCTTGCTCCCGAGGACCGGAGCGCGACGAGCGAAGCCATGCTGGTGCACCAGAAGGCCGCCGGCGGCAACACGAAGCTCAACAACGGCATCCAGGGCCATCTGCCTGCTCCGGGCGAGGGCGCGGCCGACTTCGACGAGTGGCTGTTCGCCATGCAGGTGCAGCAGGCGAGAGCGGTGCGGTACGGAATCGAGCGCTGGCGTTCGCTGCGCGGCCGCTGCCTCGGCTCGATCATCTGGCAGATCAACGACTGCTGGCCCGTCACCAGCTGGGCCGCCCTCGACCTCGGCACCAATGCCACGGGCGAGCCCGTCGCGCGGCGGAAGCCGCTGTGGTACGCGGTGCGTTCCGCCTACGCAGACCACCTCGTCACGCTGCAGCTTGACGACGCCGGCTGGCGGGCTGTGCTGGTCAACGACGGGACCGACACCTGGGCTGCGGCGGGGACCATCGCGCTGCGGGCCTTCGACGGTGAGGTCCTCTGGTCGGGGGGTCTGGACGAGACGCTCGCTCCGCGCTCCCGCAAGGACCTCGCGCTCACCGACCTTCCTGCCACCGACCGTAAGGACGTGGCCATCGTGGTCACCTCTGAAGGAGCGGAACGTGCCGTGAAGCTGCTCGTCGAGGACGTGGACGCGTCGTTGCCCGAGGCGCACTACGAGGCGACGTCCTCCCGGACGAGCGACGGTGTCGCAGTCACGGTCACCGCCCGGACCTTCCTCCGCACGCTGTGCTTGTTCCCCGATCGGGTGACGGAAGATGCCTGGGTCGACAGCCTGCTCGTCGATCTCTTCCCAGGAGACACTCACACGTTCCAGATCGCCGGGGATATCCCCGAGGATGCGCTTACAGGACTCACCGAAAGGCCGGTTCTGCGCTCAGTGACGAAGCCGTTGACCCCAAGCGAGGCCACATGAGGGTGGCCTGACACAATCG
>DAIPZP010000251.1:0-3032 GCA_036782155.1 Propionibacteriaceae bacterium | reverse complement strand
ACGATGATCTGAGAGCGGTCGACTCGTGGTGAGCTTGCCTCAGTCGCTAGAGTGACGCCCGCTGACTTGGACGGGGGCCCAAGGTGACAATCCTCATGCCGACTGAGATCGAGCGAGAGACGTGGGAGAGCGCGACGTGGTCGCTCGGGGCACACATCGTGTCGGACACCGAGGTGACGTTCGCGATCTACGCACAGTCCGCGACCCGGCTCGAGCTCGAGCTGTACGCGGAAGCGGTCGGCCAGGAAGCGTTCGCCAGCTTCGAGCTGGTCCGCGGTACCGACGGGATCTGGCGCGGCAAGCTGGAGCACATCGGGGAGGGCGCCCTGTACGCGTACCGCTGCTGGGGCGGCGGCTGGCCGTACGACCCGGAGTGGAAGCGCGGCGGCTCCGACGCGGGGTTCGTCTCGGACGTCGACGACCACGGCAACCGCTTCAACCCGAACAAGGCGCTGTTCGACCCGTACGCGCGGGAGGTCACGCATTCGGTGCTCAGCAACCTCATCACGGACGCCGGAGGTGACGCCGGCGTCTTCGGGACCGGCCACGACGAGTACAAGGGCAGGATCCGGCGCGAGGCAGACTCCGGGCCGTACGTGCCGAAGGGGATCGTCGTCGTCGAGGAGACCTGGTCGACGAAGAAGCCTGAGCTGCCTACCGAGCTGGCCGCGATCTACGAGGCTCACGTCAAGGGGCTCACGAACCACCCGACCGCGTCGAACCTGTCCGGGTTGCTGAGCGAGACGCCCGGCTTCGGCGACGTCGTGGACGTACCGGCCGAGCTGCGGGGGACGTACGCCGGCGCCGCGCTCATGGCTCCGTACCTCAAGGCGCTCGGCATGACGGTGATCGAGTTCATGCCGGTGCATGAGACGAACACGTCGGAGTCGGGCGATCCAGCGTCGACGAACTGGTGGGGGTACCAGACGCTGGCCTACTTCGCGCCGAACCGTGACTATGCGCACGATCGGTCCCCGGGCGGACCGACACGGGAGTTCAAGCAGATGGTGCAGGCGTTCCACGACGCTTTCATCGAGGTCTTCCTGGACGTCGTCTTCAACCACACCGCCGAGGGCGGCAACTGGGGCGGCCAGGTCGACACCACCGGCTTCGTGACGATGGGCGGCTTCGCCACGCCGAAGTACTACGCGCTGAGTGAACAGCTCACCCTCGTCGACGGTGCCACCGGCTGTTCGAACCAGCTCAACTTCTCGTCCGACGTCACCCAACGGCTCACGCTCGACTCGTTGGCGTACTGGTGCGACATCATGGGCGTCGACGGGTTCCGGTTCGACCTGGCGCCGGTGCTCGGACGGACGCCGAACGCGTTCGAGCGCGACGACTGGAGCAAGCAGCGGCAGTTCTTCGCGTCGCACCCGCTGCTCGGCGCGATCCGCGACTTCGCCGGCGACCGGAACATCGAGGTCATCGCGGAGGCCTGGGACCTGTGGGGATACGAGGTCGGCAACTTCCCGAGCGGGTGGGGCGAGTGGAACGGGCGGTACCGCGACACGATGCGCTCGTTCTGCAAGGGCGGCGCGAACACGCAGGCGTTCATCGACCAGTTCAACGGTGACTACGCCCACTTCACCGATCAGGGCGGCCCGCAGCACTCGGTGGACCTCGTCTCGGCCCACGACGGCTTCACCATGGCCGACCTGGTGAGCTACAACACCAAGTTCAACGACCAGCCGTACCCGTTCGGCCCCTCGGACGGCGGCGCGGATTCCAACATGAGCTGGGATTCAGGCGGCGACCACGCGTTCCGGCGGCAGCGGATCCGCAACTTCATGACGCTGCTGTTCCTGTCGCGCGGCGTGCCGATGTTCGTCTCGGGCGACGAGTACGGGCGCACGCAGAACGGGAACAACAACCCGTGGTGCCTCGACACGATCGGAATCTGGAACAACTGGGCGGCAGCTGGCACGAACGCGCCGCAGCAGGTGCCGGTCGATCCCGACCACCCGGAGATCAAGAGCCACGACAACCTTGGTGTCGGCACGACGCCGGAGAATGTGAACCCGCTGCTGGTGTTCACCTCGTACCTCGCGTGGTTGCGTCAGGGGCACCCCGGACTGTGTCAGCGGACGTACGCGGACCCGACCCTGGATTCCGGCGACGACGTGACGTACATGTTCTGCGGGACCTCGTACGACAAGTCGCCGGGCTTCGCCGATCGCAGCCTGAGCGTACTGATCGACTGCAGCGAGGTGGGTGAGTCCGGCGACCTTCTGGTGCTGGTGAACATGGACGGCACTGAGGTGACGTACAAGCTGCCTCCCGTGGATGACAAGCATCCCTGGAGGCTTATCGTCGACACCGTCGCTGAGCACGAGGACCACTCCAACCACTGGCCCGGTCGCGAAGGACCGTTGGTGGATGGGTCGTACGAGGTGGGCAGCTGGTCGATCGCCGTGCTGGCGAATCCGCAGCTGTAGCGGAGGCGGTCCGCGGTGGTCCGAGCTGTCAGGCCCGGTCGCCGGCCCAACGGTTGACGAGGGCACGGGCGCGGGCCAGGGCGGCGGCGCGCTCATCGAGGATCGACATGAGCGCCTCGGCGAGTGGACGACGGGCGTGCGGCTCGTCGGCAGAAGGATGCAGGTGGTCGCGGATGTCCTTCAAGGACATGCCCGCCTGACGCAACGCCTGGATGACCTCGAGCTCGCTGATGTCCGCCTCGGCGTAGCGGCGATGTCCGCTGCGATCACGTTGAGGGGTCAGTAGGCCGGACGTCTCGTAGAACCGGATGGTCTCGACCGGCAGCCCCGTACGATCGGCAACCGCACCTATCGAGTTCACTCCCGCTGACCTGCTCACACCCCCGAGGATAGGGATCCTGGAACGTCAACCCTTGTCAGGTTGGAAGACTTCAATGTTCGGGACGCGATCGCTGAGGCATTCGCGCCGCTGGCCTAGTATCGGAAGTGCCCACCTGGTCATGCCGACGGGCCGTCGCACGTGTTCGTACGAGCGGGCGGTCTGCACCTCTGACCACCGGCCCCCATCGACACAAAGGATCGCGCCATGCTCTC
>DAIPZP010000250.1:0-3080 GCA_036782155.1 Propionibacteriaceae bacterium | reverse complement strand
AGGACGCAGATCGCCGAGCGGCAGGCGACGATCGCCCAGCTCCAGGACGAGCTGTCCCGCTGGAACGACCCCAGCTACATCAAGACGCAGGCCCGCGAACGCCTCGGCTGGGTCATGCCGGGCGAGGTCGGCTACCGCGTCATCGGCACCGACGGCAAGGTCGTCAGCGGTGAGGTCGGCTCGATCAAGGGCAACAACGACCCCGCGAACCAGGCCTGGTACGAACGGATCTGGTCATCCGTACAGACCGCCGACCAGCCGGTGGTCGTCGCACCGACCACCACGCCGGTCGCGACCGTGACGCCACCCGCCCCGGCTCCCTCGGCGTCCACGACCAAGAAGCGATGATCGAGCCGATCGGCGGCTCCGACGAGGCGACGATCGCCGCGCAGCTGGGCCGTACCCCCCGTGGCCTGGCCGGTATCGCCTGGCGCTGTCCCTGCGGCAAGCCGGGTGTGGTCGCCACGTTGCCGGCGCTGCCGGACGGCACTCCGTTTCCGACCACGTACTACCTGACCTGTCCCCGCGCCGCTGCCGCTTGCTCGACCCTGGAGGCACAAGGGGTGATGCGCGATATGTCCGATCGGCTCGCCACGGACGACGGGCTGGCGGCCGCGTACCGGGCCGCCCACGACGCGTACATCGCCGACCGACGCGCCCTGTCCGATCTCGACGTGCAGCAGATCGAGGGTGTGAGCGCCGGTGGCATGCCGGACCGGGTCAAGTGCCTGCATGCACTGGCCGGGCACGCACTCGCCGCCGGACCAGGCGTCAACCCGCTCGGCGACGAGACGGTCGCGCTGCTCGGCGAGTTCTGGACCCGTCCCTGTCTCGAGGAGACCTGATGCGGGTCGCCGTGATCGACTGCGGTACGAACACGATCAGGCTTCTCGTCGCCGATCCGGGGCCGGGCATGAGCCTGAGCGAGGTCGACCGGCGCCTCGAGCTCGTACGCCTCGGCCAGGGCGTCGACGCCACCCGAAGGTTCCACCCCGACGCGCTGGCTCGTACGTTCGCGGCGGTCGACACGTACGCGGCACGCATCCGCGAGCTGGGCGTCGGCCAGGTGCGGTTCCTCGCCACGTCGGCCGCCCGCGACGTGAGCAACCGGGACGAGTTCTTCGATGGTGTACGCGACCGGCTGGGTGTGGACATCGACGTCATCACCGGCGACGAAGAGGCGCGGCTCTCGTTCCTGGGGGCCCTCTCCGGCGGACCGATCGCGGCTGGACCGGTGCTCGTCATGGACGTCGGTGGCGGCTCCACCGAGCTGATCCTCGGAGACGTCGACGGCTCCGTACGGGTCGCCCGTTCCCTCGACATGGGGTCAGTACGGATCCGCGAGCGCTTCCTGGCGGGCGACCCACCGACGGCCGCGGAGGTCGGAGCGGCCCGGGCATTCGTCGACCAGCTCCTTGACTCCTCGGGCATCCCGCTGGCTGAGGCGGCGACCTGGATCGGCGTCGCCGGAACGACGACGAGCCTGTCCGCGATCTCGCAGGGGCTGACCGCGTACGACCGCACGCGGGTCCACAACTCGACCGTCGGCGTGGACGAGATCACGCGCCTGTCCGAGCAGCTGCTCGCGACGCCTGTCGACGAGGTGCTCGCGACGTACCCGATGCTCCAGCGCCTGCGCGCCGAGGTCATCTGCGCCGGCGCGCTCATCGTCGAGCAGGTCGCCGCGCGCGTCGGTGAACCCATGACCGTTCGCGAGACCGACATCCTCGACGGTGCCACACTGGAGCTCCTACGCCGCTGACGCCCCCGTAGCCCAACCGGCAGAGGCAGGCGGCTTAAACCCGCCAAAGTATGGGTTCGATTCCCATCGGGGGCACTGGCGCTAGTGCTGGAAGGCGGGCCCAGGGGTCAGGACGCTTCTTCCGGGTGCCGCGCCAGCACGTACAGCCAGTCGTCCACCCTGCTGGTGACGTGCTCGAGCGACTCGACCACCCACCCGGCACGACCGAGCGCACCGAGCAGCGCGTCCTCGCGCCAGTACGTCATGCGGCGCGGAGCGTCAAGCTTCGCCGAGGTCCATTCCTGGCCATCACCCTCCTTGAGCGTGATGGCCAGAACGCCACCTAGGCGCGTGGCCCTCAGGGCCGTGGCGAGCGCCTCCTCACAGCGAGCAGGATCGAGGTGGAGGAGTACGGCGTCGGCGAGCACGCCGTCGTAGGGACCGCCGTAGTCCGCCGCTCGGGCGTCCAGCACGCGCGCCTGGTGCCCGGCCTCCAACAGTCGTCCGACGAACGCGATCGCGGCGTCGGTCCGCTCGACGCTGAGCCCTAGTGTCTCCAGCAGGTCGGCGTCCCAGCCCGGCCCCGTGCCCAGCTCCAGGACGCATCCACCCGGGATCATTGCGGCGAATCGGTTCAGCCACCGAGTTCGATCTGCCGCGGGAGGCGAGCTGTGAGCGACATAACGCTGTGCCCTCGCCTCGTACGTGGCGAGAGTCACGTCGCAGGGATCGTCTGATCCTTCCGGAGTGCCCACGACCAGATGATGGCACGCGCACAACCTTTGGGGCTTCCGCACAACCGGTGTGACCAGGTTCACGCGCCACAAAGGTTGTGCGCGCTGGGGCATATACCCCCTAGGGTTTTGGAATGATACCCCGTGGGGTATAACATCGAGCCATGGCTACACGACAGATCACCACTGACGGCTTCGAAGATGTCGTCGCGAAAGAGGGCATCGTCCTTCTCGACTTCTGGGCTGCTTGGTGCCCGCCGTGCCGGGCCTTCGGTCCGGTCTTCGAGAAGTCCTCGGAGACTCACACGGACATCGTCTTCGGCAAGGTCGACACCGAGGCCGAGGGTGGGTTGGCCGGCTCGTTCGAGATCACCTCGATCCCGACCCTCATGGCGTTCCGCGACGGCATCATCGTCTTCTCGCAGCCGGGCGCGCTGAACGCGCCGCAGCTCGAGCGGGTCATCACGGCCGTCCGCGATCTCGACATGGACGACGTCCGTGCGCAGATCGCCGTCCGCGAAACCGAAGAGGCCGCTAAGTGAGGCTGGTTGTCGTCGGAGGTGTCGCCGGCGGCATGAGCGCCGCCGCGCGCGCCCGGCGTCTCG
>DAIPZP010000249.1:1825-3085 GCA_036782155.1 Propionibacteriaceae bacterium | reverse complement strand
CCGGACACCACCCCGTCGATCTTGTAGGGCGCACCGGAGATGAGGTTGCCGTTGACGTCGGGCACGGTGCCGATGATCAACGGGTTCAGGGCGATGATGTAGGCCATCGTTACGAAGGTGACCAGACCACCGCGGATCTCCGCGCCGATCGTGGACCCTCGCCGACTGATGGCGAAGTAACGGTCAAGGGAACTCCGCTTGGGAGGGAGCGCGGCAGGAGTGGTCGCTGCCTTCGGGGACTTCTGCACCATGGCGCGCAGCCTAGGGAAAGCCCGGAGCCAACCCTGACCCGGGGTACCCATTGTCCGTAGAGTGGACACCGTGGACGAGCTCGAGCATCACGCTTTGATGCAGGCGCCGGTGGAACCGGTCGATGAGGACGGTGTCGCGGTCGCCCTCGTTGGCACCGGCGCCTCGGTGCTGGCCACCGTGCTGCTGTGGTGGCAGTACGCGCTCCTGGCGGCGCGTGGACAGGGATGGTGGCTGTGGGTCGGGCTCACGGCGACCGGCGCAGGGGTGCTGTTCATCGCGTACACCCTGTATCGCAAACGCCAACGGCTCTCGCCGCAGCCTTCAGTCGAACAGTGACGCCTCGTCGCTGATGGTGTCCCAGAGTGCATCGGGCAGAGGGGCCGCAGCCTCGGCGACGACGTCGGAGTGAGCTCCACAGCCGTGCTCGATGCTGACGACATGGCCGTCCGAAGGGGACTTCTCATTGGCGCACGCGCCGAACGCGACGCCGAGCGATCCCCGGAGCCGTACGAAGAACGCGCACGTGCCACAGGGAGCAGGCGCCAGCCGTGAGGAAGGTGCATCGGGCCCCCGGTCGCCGTCGCTCCAGCGCTGGGCAGCGAGCGTGCGCCCGACATCGCTCAGCAACCGCTCCCGTCCAAGACCCAGCTCGTGGACCACGGCGCGGATCGCGATGGATTCCTCGTCGTTCTCCGTACCGCCGGTGTAGCCCGGTATGGTCCGAGGATCGTTGTCGCCGAGGGGCAGCAGCATGCCTGGCGCGAGGTCTCCAGGAGCGATGCGCTCCGCCCAGGGGATCCAGGCCGGGGCCATCAGTGCGGAATCGCTCGGCAGCAACACGACTTCGTTGACCGTGGGCGCCTTGGCGCGGGTCGCACGGACGAGCGTCACCGCCCAGTGCCAACCGGTGTAGGCAGGGTGGAGGCACGCGAAGGCATGAGTGACGAGGCGCTCCCCCTCAGCTGTGACGCCCAGGAAGTCACCGACACCGAAGTCACCCGCGGCCTC
>DAIPZP010000249.1:0-1725 GCA_036782155.1 Propionibacteriaceae bacterium | reverse complement strand
GGCGACTTCCGCTGCGCCTTCGACAGCGACGGCGGCGCCTCGAGGACCCGCAGCGACAGCGCCTGCTCGCCCTTGCGTCCCTCGACCACACCGAACTCGACCTTCTGGCCGGGCTTCAGGCTGGTCACGCCCGGAGGCAGAACGGAGGAGCGCACGTACACGTCGCCTCCCTCATCCTTGGTGAGGAAGCCGAATCCCTTCTCGGCGTCGTAGAAACGCACTTTGCCGACGGGCACACCGCCTCCTAGTCATCTCGTGGTTCCGCTCAGATCCTTGCGGGCACAGCCTACCGAGGTGCACAGACGCACAACAGCCGATTGATGTCGCGAAGACAGTCGGTCTGCATCCCCGTGGGTAGCATGGCGCCGTGGCGACATGGGAGGACGGACCGGAGTACGCGCCGGTCGAATGGCCGACCGGCTTCGTCGCCCCCGCGATCGAGCCGCTCAGCGCCGCGCCGCCATCGACTGATCCGTCCGTCGACGCTCCCGCCGAGCCGCCGGCCCGGTTCGACCAGCCGCGGGATCCCGTACCGCCCCTGGCCGCGCTCGTACCCACCACCGCGCCGACCCGCGACCCTGTGGAGCCCTTCCAGGTCGTGTCGGCCGTCGTGACCGCCGGCTCGGCATGGGGATCCGCCCACTCGACGCAGGCCGTCGCGCTGCCGGCCGCGCCCACGACGTGGACGCCCGACCAGGCGGTGACCAGTGCCTACCCGCAGCCGCAGCCGGCGCAGGGCTTCCCCGCCCCCGGTACGCCGCAGTGGTTCGGCCCCCCGACGACGTACGACTCGAACCAGATGCGCGTGCCTCTCACCGTCGGCGCCGTCGCCGAGGGCCTCTCCTGGGGGCTCATCATCACCCTGCTGCTCGGCGGGATCATCAACTACCTCTCGCCCGTGCTGCTCGTCATCGCGCTCTTCCTCACCGGGCAGGTGAACTACCGTCGCCGGATCGTGAAGTTCGGCGTCATTCTCGCCCTGGTGATCGTCGGAGTCGCGGGCGCCGGCGGCTTGGTCGGCACCTCCGACGCGATGCTCGCGTGGGAGTCGATGGACGCGGCGTCGGTGTGGAGCTGCTGGTTGCTGATCGTCTTCGGACTCGTCGTACAGGTCATCAGCATCCGTAGTGGAGATCGACCGGAAGCCTGATCCATCCACCCAGGAAGACGAATCCGGCAGACGAATCGCCTGGGAAAGCTATTCCGGATACCCTTTGAGTGTGCCTCGGCATTGGCAGATACTTCTCCTGACCGCGCTCGGGATCGGTGCGACCGTTATTGCCGTGCCTCGAGCCCTCAGCGGGATAGTCGCAGTGCCCCAGGAAAACGCTCCCGGCATCTCCCGAACTGCCGCTGTGACCCCGTCCGCGAAGCCATCCACGGCGAAGATGCCGGTCTGGACAGCGCCCGCTTCAGGCGCCATTTCGACCACACCAGACACGCGCCCCCCGTCGGCCGTGTCCAACCTCCGTCTCGTCTCCAACGGCGACGCCGCCATCGCGATCGCCTGGGACATGAGCCAGGACAACGTGGCGGTGAAGCTGTACGTCGTGCGAGGCAACGGCTTCACGACGCTCGAGACGGCCGATACGAAGGCGACCGTGCAATGGGGTCACCGCACGGCCAACGTCTCGATCCAGGTCTCGGCGGTCGACACGTCGGGCAACCAGGGCGAGTGGCGCAGCCTTGTGGTGGTGCCACCAGCGGCTGCGACAGCGGCCCCCA
>DAIPZP010000248.1:0-3115 GCA_036782155.1 Propionibacteriaceae bacterium | reverse complement strand
TCGAACCAGATGGCGGAGACGCTGCTGCCGAAGCGTCTCGCACTGCCCGTCTACTGCTCCGACGCGATCTCGTCGAACGCCTATGCGACCCAGGAGATCCTCCTCGTGCTCGCCCTCGGAGGCGCCGCGATGGTCCTGGCCACGCCGTGGGTCGCCCTCGTGGTCGTCGGCCTGCTGGGCCTCGTGACACTGAGCTACCAGCAGACCTGCCACGCGTACCCCAACGGCGGCGGTGCCTATGCCGTCAGCAAGGCGAACCTGGGCCGTAACGCGTCGCTCATCGCGGCGGCCGCACTCCTGGTCGACTACGTGATGACGGTCGCGGTGTCGGTTGCCGCGAGTGTGGAGAACCTCACGTCGGCGTTCCCTGCACTCCTTCCGTACACGGTCTGGGTGTGCTGCGGGATCATCCTCGTCCTCATGCTCATGAACCTCCGCGGCGTGCGCGAGTCCGGCACGTTGTTCGCGATCCCCACGTACGCGTTCATCCTGAGCGTCTTCGCGATGCTCGCCGTCGGCATCTACCAGGTCCTCGTCGGCCACACGCCGGTCGCCGAGTCGGCATCGCTGGGCTTCTCGCACGGTGGCCCGGTCGGCGCCGCGCTCATCATCCTGCTGCTGCGGGCGTTCGCCTCCGGCTGTACGGCGCTGACCGGCGTCGAGGCCGTCAGCAACGGCGTACCGACCTTCCGTCCGCCCAAGAGCCGTAATGCCTCGGCCACGCTGCTCTCCATGGCT
This sequence comes from Propionibacteriaceae bacterium, assembly GCA_036782155.1. Classification (GTDB taxonomy): domain Bacteria; phylum Actinomycetota; class Actinomycetes; order Propionibacteriales; family Propionibacteriaceae; genus Fen-668. The sequence goes on along the minus strand of DAIPZP010000248.1, from coordinate 2,377 downwards.
GGGCTGAGCATCGCGATGATGATCGGCATCGCCGCCCTCAGCGCGATGTCCCGCATCCACATCGCCGAGAGCGCCTCGGATCTCACCGGGGTGCCGGCGGGCTACGAGCAGCGCACCGTCCTCGCCCAGCTCTCCTCGGCGATCTTCGGCAACAACACGTTCGGCTTCTTCGCGGTGCAGCTCTCCACGACGCTGATCCTCGCGATGGCGGCCAACACGGCGTTCAACGGCTTCCCGATCCTCGCGTCGATCCTGGCCGACGACCGCTTCCTGCCCAAGCAGCTCACGCGCCGCGGCGACCGGCTCGTGTTCAGCAACGGCATCATCATGCTGTCCGGCATCGCGATGCTGCTGATCATCGCGTTCGACGGCTCGGTGACCCGGCTCATCCAGCTCTACATCCTGGGCGTCTTCGTGTCGTTCACCCTCAGCCAGTCCGGGATGGTCGTGTACTGGCGCCGTCAGGCCGAGGAGCACGGCTGGACGTTCAGGCACCTCGGCTCCGCGGCGATCAACGCGATCGGCGCTGCCGCGACGGCCATCGTGCTTGTCATCGTGCTGCTGACGAAGTTCACGCACGGCGCGTACCTCGTCGTCATCGCGGTGCCCCTTCTCGTGTTCGCGATGCTCCAGGTCAAGAAGCACTACACGAAGGTCTCCCACCAGCTCGCCCCGAAGGCGGCGGGGATGGTCCTGCCGAGCCGGATGCACGCGGTCGTCCTCATCAGCCAGGTCAACGAGCCTGCGCTGAAAGCGCTGGCGTTCGCCAAGGCGATCCGGCCGAGCTCGATCACGGCGCTGCACGTCGACGTCCATCGTCTGCGCACCGAAAAGCTCATGCACGAGTGGTCGGACCGCGAGATCGCCGTGCCGCTCCGGATCGTGGCCTGCGAGTACCGCGACCTCATCACACCGGTCATCAACTACCTGGAACGCATCGAGATCGGCCCCCGTGACGTCGTACAGGTCTTCATCCCCGAGTACGTCACCGGCCACTGGTGGGAGGCCGTGCTGCACAACCAGAGCGCGCTGCGTCTCAAGAGCCGCCTGTTGTACATGCCGGGCGTGATGGTGACCAGCGTGCCGTACCAGCTGCGCTCCGCCGAGCCGTACAGCCTCGAGCGTCCGGGCTCGTCGGCACCTCACCACACGGGCGACGTGGGCGCGACTCTCGCCCCTGCCCTCGTCGGGGCGAGTGTCGGACAGACGTCTGCGATGGCGGCCACGACAGGCACACGTGCCCAGCCGATTTCGCTCGCGGATGCGGACGCGTCCGACCACGATGTCGCCAAGGGTGCCAAGGAGGGCCCGAATCTGGCAATCTCGCATAAGTGAGCGAGCAGAGCGGCGACGCGGGACCTAGGAGTGGCCTTGCCACGACGCTGCCTCGCCGTCGGCAGCTGTACGGGATCGTGGTCGCCGCGGTCGCGCCGCCGCTGCTCACCGCGTTGTTGCTCCTGGGGCAGCCTCGGCCTGGCTTCGACACGGTGCTGCTGCTCCTGGTCCTGGTCAGCGTGGTGGCGTCGGCCATAGGTGGGATCCTTCCGGCGGTGCTCGCGACCCTGGTCAGCGGCGGGCTGTCGAACTTCTTCTTCGCCCTCCCGTACGGCACGTTCACCATCGCGAGCGGTGCCGAGGCCGCCGACCTGGTGATCTTCCTGGCCGGTTCCCTGCTCGTCGGATTCATCACGGAGGGCACGGCCCGGCGGAGGGCGCAGGCGGAACGCCATCGCCTCGAAGCGACCTGGATCGCCGAGTTCGGATCCCGCGCTCCTGACCGGGACTCGGTCGAGCGGGTGCTCACCGAGGCCCTCGAGGTGTACGAGATGCACGTGGCCGCGCTCAGGCGTGACGGGCGGCCTCTCGTATCGATCGGGACGTCACTTGAGGGCGACACGACATTCGAGGTGCCAGCCGGGGAGGGTCTCAGCCTTCAGCTCGTGGGTCCCGAGCACCTCGGCGACGATCGCCGGATGCTCGGCTCCTGGGCGCTGGCGGTCGGCCAGCTGTGGCGGACACGGGCTCTCGCTGAGCAGGCACGGCGTGCGGAGGAGCTGGCCCGGATCGACGAGCTGCGCGCCAGCCTGCTGGCGGCGGTCGGGCATGACCTCCGGAACCCGCTGGCCGCCATAACCGTCGCTGCGTCCACGCTCCGCCAGACAGACATCGAGCTCACGGCGGAAGACCGTGAGGAGCTGCTCGAGACGATCGTCGAGCACGCCGGCCGTCTCAACGACCTCATCGCGAACCTGCTCGACATGAGCCGGATCCAGGCGGGCGCCCTCTCCGTACATCCCGAGCCGACCGTGCTGCTCGAGGTCCTGCGCGTGGTGGTAGGACGCGGGGCGGGCCGGCTCGCACTCGACATCCCGGACAC
>DAIPZP010000247.1:0-3117 GCA_036782155.1 Propionibacteriaceae bacterium | reverse complement strand
CAAGCTCATGCTCCAGAACCCGGAGGCGTTCGGAGCCGACTGGCACGTTGCGACGCCCGACGACTACTCCAACCCCGCTTACCGTGCGCTCTTCGCGGCCATCGCGCCGCGCGCGCCCATGGGTGTGCCCGCCGCCGAGTGGTCGCACCGCGTCATCGACGGCATCGATGACGAATCGCTGCGCCAGCTGGCCGTACAGCTCGCCGTCGAGCCGCATCCCATCGCTGTGACAAGGCCGTACGCGATCTCGTACGTCGCGAAGCTGCGGCTGCTCAAGGTGATGTACACGATCGCCATGCTCAAGTCGAAGCTCCAGCGGACGAACCCCGTGACCGACGAAACCGCGTACAACCAGATGTTCTCCACGATGATCGCCCTCGAGGCGACCCGCAAGCAGCTTCTGGTGCTCTCCACCGGCGAATGAGGTTGTGAGCGGATCCCGAAAGTCGGTGTTGTCGGGGTGTTGTCCGGCGACATCGGTGGATGAGTGACGCAACGGCCCCTCGCCCGTACATGGTCCTGGTATGACGACCACGCAGTTGCTCACCGCATCGCAGGAGGCCGCCCTCGCGGCAGCCGTCGAGGTCGGGGTCCTCGCGGAGGAGGCGCTCAGGGGCGGCTTCGCGGTGGACGCCTGCCCTGATGAACTCGACGTTCTCGTCCTCGAAGGCCGGGCGGCCAAGGACCGGCTGCTCCTGGCCAACACAGGTCTGGTCAAAGCCATCGCGCGCGGCGAGTTCGGAGCGTCGCCCATGGAGTTCGCCGAGGTGGTCCAGGAGGGCTTCCTGGCGATGGCGGAGGCGGTCGTGCGGTACGACCACCGGCGAGGCCGGTTCGGACCGTACGCCGCAGCGTGGATCCGTGCCCGCGTCCGTGGGGCGCTCGCGACTCAGTGCGGCAGATCGGGCGTGCCGGCTCGAGACATGGCGAGATACTTCGCGGTCCGCCGGGCGGAGACCGACCTGATGCAGTGCCTGGGGCGGTCGGTGGCCGTGTCCGAGGTCCCGGGAGCCAGCGGTCAGGCGACGATTCTGGCGATACTCACGCCCGCACCGTACGCCGCGGTGTTCCAGGTACCCGACGAGTCGGCGTCCCGTCACCTCGAACCCGATGCGGCATCGGATCTGCTGCGGCTCCTCGATCGACTTCCCATGCAGGAACGGCAGATCCTCACGCGGAGGTTCGGGTTCGACGGGCCACCCGTCACCAGGGACGAGCTGGCACGGGAGCTGGCAGTGAGCGAGCCGACCGTACGCAGGATGGAGGCGCGGGCGCTCGACATGCTGCGGCGAGGTCTCGAGCGGCTCGCGGCGGCCTAGGTGGCCGGCCGCGAAGACTAGATCGTGCCGGAGACCCACTGGAGGAGAAGGGAGGAACCTGCGACCAGCACCCACAACATCCCGCCCAGCGCGACAGGCCGCCATCCGGCCTGCTTGATGTGGCGTAGCGAGGAACCCATGCCGACGGCAGCCATGGCCACGGTCGTACCGACGTAGGCGACCTCCTTGATCGCCGGACCCCAGGATGCCGGCACGACGCCCACGGAACGCGCGGCGGCGGCGACCAGGAACAGGACGAGGAAGGTCGGGATGAGCTTCCACCAGACGGGCCGGGTCCCGGCGTCCGCCTTCCGGTGCGTCCGCCACGACTCGTACAGCGCCAGCGGGACGATCGCGAGGGTCCGGGTGAGCTTGACCACGACCGCAACTCCTGCAGCTGTCGCCCCGTACACGGTGGCCGCCGCGAGGACCGACGAGGTGTCGTTGACAGCGGTTCCGGCCCACAGCCCGAACGCCTCCTGCGACAACCCCATCATGTGCCCGAGGATGGGGAAGAACAGCGCGCCGAGCACGTTGTAGACGACGATCACGGTGACCGACAGCGCGATGGAGGTTGCCGGTGCACCGATCACCGCGCTCATCGTGGCGATCGCGGAGGCGCCGCAGATGCCCGTTCCGTACGTCACCAGCTGTCCGGTGATCTGCTCGACCTTGAGCAGCCGTGCGAGCAGCGACCCGCCGATGAGCGCGACGGCGAGCGTGCCGAGCAGGACGGGGAGCGTACGGCCACCGGTGCTCGCGACCTGTCCCAGCGACATCGTCGCGCCGAGCAGCACGATGCTGGCCTGGAGGACCTTCTTCCCGGCGAACGTCGTGCCGGCTTTCCAACTCTCCCGCTGGCCGGCGACCTGGCCGACGACGAGCCCCAGGAGGATGGCGACGACGGGTCCACCCAGCACTGGCACCAGGTGTCCGACGCCATAGGCGACAGCACCGATGAGCAGGGGAGGGATGAGCCCTGGGACGTACCTGCGTGCAGCGTTCACGGTGGTCCACCTTGGCATTGGATCGATCGCTGCTCGTCCAGATCGCGGGCGGATGAGACACGCAAGTCGTTGCAACTCGCACTATCATGGGGGTCGGCGCCCACCCTCGAAACCCGGGGGGAGCAGAATGCGAGTAGCCCTGGCGACGCCGCCTCGGCTGCTGATGGAGCAGCGCTCCTAGGCAACGAGCGCGCTGAAAGGGAGCGTGGCATGTCATTGAAGGCGCATACCTACCCCGGTATCTCCGAGGTCATCAACGGAAACGGCGCTGTCGCCCACGTGATGAAGCACGTGTGTGGTGGCGTGATCGGCTACCCGATCACCCCGTCGACCGAGATCGCGGAGACGTTCGAGGCCGCACGCGCTGAAGGGCAGCTCAACGTCTGGGGCAAGCATCCCTTCTTCGTGGAGACCGAAGGTGAGCACTCCGCACAGAGTGGTGCGATGGGCGCGGCGCTGACCGGCGGCAACTACATCTCCAACGCCTCCTCCGGCCAGGGCATCCTGTACGGGCTCGAGTCGCACTACGTCACGGTCGGCAAGAAGATCGGTGGCTTCGTGCTCCAGGTCGCCGCCCGCGTCGTCACCAAGCACTCGCTCAACGTCATGGCAGGGCACGACGACGTGTACGCGCTGCTACCGACCGGCTACACGATCCTGTTCGGCTCGAACCCGCAGGAGGCCGCCGACCTGGCTGCCATCTCGTACCGCGCCTCCGCGCTGTCCCTGGTGCCGGTGGCGAACTGCATGGACGGCTTCGCGACCAGCCACGTGATGAGCGAGGTGCTGCT
>DAIPZP010000246.1:0-3124 GCA_036782155.1 Propionibacteriaceae bacterium | reverse complement strand
AACCAGGCGTAGCTGCCCGGGCCGAGGACCAGCGGCGCGCGCAGCGAGGCCCACGGCAGGCCCGGCACCACGTGAGGTGCCAGGCCCGCCAGGTCGTCCTCGGACGAGCCGTAGCCATGGAGCAGGAGCGCGACGACCGGGCCGTCATGAGGCTCAGGCGACATCACCGCGGTCAGCTCGCTCATGGACTTCTTTCGGTGTCAGTCGGCGATCAGCGGACGACGGCGAAGCCGCCGGTCCAGGGGAGCGTCCCGCCGATGGCCAGGGTGAGCTGCAGGAAGCCGAGGGCCTCGAGCTCGTGGGCGCGACCCAGGGAGCCGGCATCGATCGCCGACACGCCGCCGGCCTCGAGGGCCGTGGCGAGCACCTTCTTGCCCGCGTCGTCGTCACCGGCGATGAGGACGGTCGTCTGCTGGGCGCCGATCTTCTTCGACGCGAGCGTGGCCGCGAAGTTCGTGTTGAACGCCTTGAGCACGGTGCTGTCGGGGAGCTTCGCGGCGATCTCGGCGGCGGCGGAGCTTCCGACTGGTACGGCCAGGGAGTCGAAGGTCTCGAAGTTGACCGGGTTGCTGATGTCGACGACGACCTTGCCGCGCAGCTGGTCGCCGTACGTCGCGATGATGTCGCTCACCGCGTGGTAGGGCACCGCGAGGATGACGACGTCGCCGTCGATCGTGCCGGTCTGCTCGTGGCCGATGTGCGTGACCGTGCTGCCGCCGTCGGTGAGGACGGAGCCGATGGCGCCGCCCATCTTGCCGGTGCCGAAGATCGTGAAGCTTGCCATGTGAAATCTCCTTCTGAGGCCCCGGGATCCGGGGGATACTTGTACCTACAACTGAGACCGTAACATGGAATGGTTGTACCTTCAACTATCAGGTAGGATGATCACCATGACATCGCTGAGCCAGCCGGAACGAGTCGCAGTCGCGCGCCTTCAGGCCCTGCTGGAGCTGCTGCCGACCGCCCTGGACAGACAACTCCAGTCCGCCGGTGTCACCGCTTTCGAGTACACGCTCCTCGAGGCCCTCGCCGAGTCCGAGTACCGGCGGCTGCGGCTGTCAGCGCTCGCCGCCCGTACGAACGCGACGCTCGCGCGCCTGTCCCGCGTCGTCACGTCGCTGGAGCGGAAGGGCCTCGTCGAGCGGATGCCGTGTCCCGTCGAGTCGAGGGCCACGAACGCTGTCCTCACGCCGGCAGGGGAACAGGCGTACGCGCACAGCCGAGACCTGCACGCCGACGCCGTACGAGCCCTCGTGCTCGATGCGCTCGACCCGACCGATCTCGATGACCTGTCCCGAGTCACCCTCGCCATGCTCACGAAGCTCGATCCGGAGGGCCGCCTGGCCGTGACCGCGGACCGAGCCTGCGCGGCAGATCCGGTCCCGATGGCCGCGCTCGCCTGAGAGTTCGCAAGGGTCCGTACCCTGGGACCATGCGCGGAATCAGCAACCTGCTCTCGTCCCTCCTCTCGAAGACCGGCCCCGGCCGTGTGACGCTCGAGATCGACCTCGACAGGGGCGTGCTGCGCGCCGCCCCGGAGAATCCCCTCGAGGCGTTCCGTGCCATCAACGCGCCGACGATCAACGGCCTGACCACTGCGCTGCGTGAGGCAGTGACCGACGAGCGCGTCGCAGGGCTCGTGGTCCACATCGGTACGTGCCCGCTATCGGCGTCAATGGTCGACGAGGTCGGCGCAGCGATAAGGCAGTTCGGCGAGCACAAGCCGACCGTCGCGTACGCCGAGACGTTCGGCGAGCTGACCTCGGGGATGTTCGCCTACCGGCTGGCGACTGCCGCCTCGACGATCTGGCTGCAGCCTTCCGGCGGGGTCGTTCTCAGCGGCGTACACGTCGACATGGTCCTGCTGCGCGGCGGTCTCGAGAAGCTCGGGATGGACCCCCAGTTCAGCCAGCGCAAGGAGTACAAGACGGCTGCCGAGTCGTACTCCGCTTCGGCCATCAGTGACGCCAACCGTGAGATGAGCAGCCGGCTCGCAGCCTCACTGGTCGAGGAGACCGTCGCGATCATCAGCGAGCGTCGCGGGCTCACCGCCGACGCGGTGCGCGAGGTCCTGGACCGAGGGCCGGTCGCCGCAGAGGAAGCGCGGACGCTCGGACTCGTGGACCACCTGGGCTACCGGGACGACGTCTACTCCGACGTGCGTAGTTCGTGGGGGAACGACGCCACGTTGCAGTACGCGTCGCGCTACATCGGGTCGATCGCGGCGAGGGCCATGTCGAGGCTGGCGACGAAGCCGACGGTGGCCGTCGTCTCCGTACGTGGCGGGATCGTCAGCGGCCGCCCGGTGCGCTCGCCGCTCGGCGGCCCTCAGGCGGGGTCCGAAGTGGTCCTCGAGCATCTCCGTCACGCGCGGATGGACGACAACGTCAAGGCGGTCGTCCTGGCCGTCGACTCGCCAGGTGGCTCGTACATCGCATCGGACACCATCCGTGCGGGGGTGCTCGAGCTGAAGAAGGCCGGCAAGCCCGTGGTGGCGACCATGGGCGACGTTGCGGCGTCGGGCGGCTACTTCGTCGCCATGGGCGCGACCGAGATCGTCGCCAACGCGTCGACGCTCACGGGCTCGATCGGAGTGTTCGCAGGCAAGATCGTGAACCAAGGGCTGTACGACAAGCTCGGGCTGATCCGTGAGGACGTGCAGTCGGGCCGTCTCGCCGACATGTTCGCCGGGAATCGCGGCTTCACCGACGACCAGTGGAAGATCCTCGACACCTGGCTGGACCAGGTCTACGAGGACTTCACGACGAAGGCTGCCGCAGATCGCAGCCTGAGGGTCGAGGAGCTCGAGCCGCTGGCCCGCGGTCGCGTCTGGACCGGCGCCGACGCGAAGGAACGTCGCCTCGTCGACCACCTTGGTGGCCGTGAGGTCGCCATCGAGCGGGCCTGCGCACTGGCCGGTCTCGACCGCGAGAAGGTCGCCGTACGACCCGTACCGCTGCTCGGACTCCTCGAGCGTCTGCAGCCGGCCCAGTCCTCCGAACGCCCTGGAGGGCTCGATGCGGCGGCCATCGCCACGGATCCGCTGCGCTTCCTGTCGGGTCTCGCCATCGAGCTCGGGCTGTACCCGGACGGCGTCCTGTCGATGCCGTACCGGTTGCGGATC
>DAIPZP010000245.1:0-3137 GCA_036782155.1 Propionibacteriaceae bacterium | reverse complement strand
TGTCCCTCGATACCGGGGCGACCGAAAAAGCCGACTCCGGCCTCGGGCAGCACCGACACGCGTACGGGGATGTCCACCCCGCCGTCCGCGAGCGGCGTGTCGATCGCCAGCACGGCAGAGGCGACGTCCACGTCAGAATGGGGCAACGCTGACCCCCAATGCACGATCTCAGGCAGCGCCTCGCCACGAACCAACACCCACAGCGCGACGCCCTCAGCATTGAGCGCGATCGTCTTGTTGCTCATCCCCCGGTCTCCTCCCGACGCCAGCCAAACTAGTGGTCTCGAGGCGTGGTGTTGTGGAGACCGCGCTGGAGTCGCGTCAGGCGCCGCGACCGATCCCTCGCGGGATGCGAGCGGGGTCCCAGCCAAGCAGCTCGGACGCCGTCTCGAACGCGTAGCGGTCGGTCATGCCGCCCACGTACGCGATCACCGTGGTCACCCATGAGTCGTCGTCGCCGACCGGCGCGGCGTTCTCCGGCGGTACGGATTCGGGGTGCTCGAGGTAGTGGTCCACGAGTCCCCGAAGGACCGCGATGACCGCCTGCGCCTGCGCGACCGACTCCGGCCGGGTGTAGATCCGTTCGTAGTTGAACCGCCGCAGGCCGGCGAGCGCCGCGGCTCCTTCCTCGTCCATCCCGATCTGGCCTGTACGGACGGTGCACGACATCACCGCGTGGATGAACGTACCGAGCTGCTCAGACCGTGTCCGGCCGCACACGGCAGCGACCTCGTTCGGCAGATCTAGAGGCCGTACGATCCCGGCCGCGACGGCGTCCTCCAAGTCGTGGGCACAGTAGGCGATGCGATCGGACCACGAGGCGATCTCTCCCTCGACGGTGGCCGGTGCGGGCCGCGACCAGGAGTGGTTCCGGATCCCGTCGAGCGTCTCGCGACAGAGGTTGAGTGGCGCGAGGACGACGTCCGCGCCCCAGGGGCCATGGTCGTACCCACCCGGGAGGTACGGGTCGAACGCGTCCTCCGAGGCGTGCCCGCCGGGACCATGTCCGCAGTCGTGGCCGAGCGCGATCGCGTCCGCGAGCGTGACGTTCGCGCCGACGCCGCGCGCGATGGACGTCGCCACCTGGGCGACCTCGAGTGCGTGCGACAGGCGGGTGCGCTGGTGGTCGTGCGGATAGACGACGACCTGCGTCTTGCCGGCGAGCCGGCGGAAAGCAGCAGAGTGGACGATCCGGTCACGGTCACGCTCGAAGCACGTGCGCTCGACGCTGGGTTCTTCGGGCCTGGCCCGGTCGCCTGCTCCCGACGCGCGGGCCGCTCCGGGCGCAAGGTGGGCGTCCTCCCACGCCTCGCGCTCCTCGCGCAGGATCACGCGGGGCGCGTCGAGCTCGGTGTACGTGTCCTGGTGGGCGTGGACGGCTTCGCCCGCCGCGTGACCGGCCATCGTCCCGGCCCAGGTCTTGGCCCGTTCTGACTCACTCACGAGGCCACTGTGGCAGATCAGCCCGCGCGGCGCGTCGTGCGCTTGTCGTCGAGTGGGACGTCCGGCCACAGCGGCGGCGCGATGAGCACATCGAACCGCTCCGGACCGGTGATCACCGTGCCGCCTTCGGTGGATTCCAGATCCCTGGCCTCCACGTCGCCCGTCATGGCGAGATCGAACTCGTCCAGCCAGTCGGAGAACATCGCAGCCTCCGACCGCGGTTCGCGTACAGCCGGGGCTGCCTTGACGCTCTCGGCGATCACTGGCGTTGCCTGCGCAGCGGGTTTCCGTGTCCGGGTCGGCGTGGCGGGCGCACTGGCGACGGCCGGGGCCCGCTTGGGTGTGACGGGTGCCGCGGGAGCGGACGGGGCGGACACCGCCGGTGCGGGCGGCTTGCGCTGCGGTTGAAGCACAGCTGGACGCGAAGACGGCTTAGGCACCCACTGCCTCACGGCGGGAACCTTCGCCACGGCGGCGGTCATCTCAGCGGCCACCTGGTCGGCGCTCATCAGGACGGTGGAAACGACGTCCTCCTCCGAGTACGCGCCGCGCCGAGGCGTCGCGCCACCGCCGACGGGCGCGGTGGGCGGCACTGCCGGCTCCTTCACACGGATGCCGGCGAACCAGCGCAGGTCGCGAGCGAAAAGCAGCTCGGAGGTCTGCGCCACCACGTCGAGCTTCGCGAAGACCTCGGCCCACTGGCTCTCGAGCTCGAAGACCACGGCCCACGGCAGGTACGTACGGAAGGTGTCGAGGGCGTCCGTGTACGAGAACTGGTAGCTCTGGGCCTCCTCCAGATAGCGACGCAGGCCGAGCGCCTGGATGCGTACGGCCGTGCCCAGGGCTGTACGCGGTGTGCCACCTCGGACGATGACGGACGTGAGATAGGCGCACGCGATGATCACGGCACCGGCGCCGATCGAGGTCGACGACACGTCGATGAGCGCGATCACGAGGCCGAGCAGACCACCGACACCGAGCACGGCCATCGGGATGTCGGACGTCTGGTTGGGTGCGGCTGGGTACCAGCCGCGGGAGACGACCTCACGGTGAAGGTCGAGCTGCACCAGACCGAGGCGGTTGTCGCTCCCACTGCACAGCTCGCTGAGCGACGCCGTCGCGCCAGGGCACGCAAGGTTGGTGATGAGATGCACTTCGTTCAGGTCGAGGGACGCGTCCAGGGGTTGGTCGACACGGGTGATCGCCCAGTCGCCGTCAGCACTGTCCGTACCGCTCACGTGCGCGAGCTGTAGCCACCCGCGTCTCGCCAGGTCGAGGATCATGGCCGCGATGTCCCGGCCGTCGGCCGACCCGTCGATCACGACGCCCGCCAACCCCGGCGAGACGCCAGCCGGCGGGGTCGACCGCGCCTCCACCTCACCCCAGTACTGCGCTCCCGGGGAGACGAACGTGGTGGGAGCCTCTTCGGGGTCCGCTGGGATCTCTCCGGGCGCCACGTTCGCGAAGATCCGGTCGCGCCGGATCAGCCACAACACGATCCACGTGACGATGGGTACGGAGACGGCTGCGCCGGCGATCGAGGCCGCGACGTACTCGTACGTGGTCATGACCACCCGCTCAAGCGCACCGAGGGGGAGGCGCCTACCTCAGCGTGCATCGTTCGCCGCGACCTCGAAGTCGACGGTGAGCCGCACGGAGAGCTTGGTGCTGGAACTCATCGTCAGGCCCATGTC
>DAIPZP010000244.1:0-3147 GCA_036782155.1 Propionibacteriaceae bacterium | reverse complement strand
GAGGCGGGCACCAAGGAGATCCTCAAGGGCGTCGACCTCACGGTCCGCGAGGGCGAGATCCACGCGATCATGGGCCCGAACGGCTCGGGGAAGTCGACGTTGGCGTACTCCATCGCGGGTCACCCCAAGTACAAGATCACCTCGGGTTCGGTGACCCTCGACGGCGTCGAGCTCACCACGCTGAGCGTCGACGCGCGGGCTCGGGCCGGCATGTTCCTCGCGATGCAGTACCCGGTCGAGGTGCCCGGCGTGTCCGTGGCGAACTTCCTGCGTACCGCGAAGACCGCGCTGAGCGGCGAGGCTCCGAAGGTCCGTACCTGGATCAAGGAGGTCAACGACTCGCTCACCCGGCTCGACCTCGACCATGAGTTCAGCGCCCGCAGCGTCAACGAGGGATTCTCCGGCGGCGAGAAGAAGCGGCACGAGATCGTGCAGCTGGAGCTGCTGAACCCGAAGTTCGCGGTTCTCGACGAGACGGACTCCGGCCTCGACATCGCCGCGCTGCGGATCGTCAGCGAGGGCGTCAACCGGTACGCGTCGCAGGGAGACCGCGGCGTGCTGCTGATCACGCACTACACGCGCATCCTGCGCTACATCAACCCCGACTTCGTCCACGTGTTCGTCGACGGCCGCATCGTCGAGGAGGGCGGCCGTGAGCTGGCCGACGAGCTCGAGGCGAACGGCTACGAGAAGTACACGAAGGTGGCGACACAGGCGTGACCGAGGCGTACGACGTCGAGGCGGTGCGCCGAGACTTCCCGATTCTGGCGCGACGCGTCGGCGCGTACCCGCTGACCTACCTCGACTCGGGGAACACGAGCCAGAAGCCGACCCATGTCGTCGACGCGATCGCGGACCACTACCTCGCGCACAACGCGAACGTCGCCCGTGCCATGCATGTGCTCGGCACGGAGGCGACAGCGGCGTTCGAAGGGGCGCGTACGGCGATCGCCGCGTTCATCGGGGCGTCGCGCTCCGAGGAGATCGTCTTCACGAAGAACGCCTCGGAGGCGCTGAACCTCGCGGCCCACACGCTGTCCGCCTCGCTCGGACCCGGCGACGAGATCGTCGTCTCGGTCATGGAGCACCATTCGAACATCGTCCCGTGGCAGCTCGCCTGCCAGCGGACCGGCGCCACGTTGCGCTGGTTCGACGTCACCGAGGACGGCCGGCTCGACCTCGAGGCTGCCGAGCGCGAGGGTCTGATCAACGAGCGTACGAAGGTCGTGTCGATCACGTGGGTCAGCAACGTGCTGGGCACGATCAACCCCGTTGCGCACGTGGCGGCCATGGCGCACGCCGTCGGCGCGGTGATGGTCGTCGACGCCTCCCAGGGCGTGCCACAGCTGCCAACGTCGGTCGCCGACCTCGGCTGCGACCTCCTGGCCTTCACCGGCCACAAGATCTGCGGGCCGACGGGGATCGGTGTGCTGTGGGGCTCCTACGAGCTGCTGGACAGCCTGCCCCCGTTCCTCGGGGGTGGGGAGATGATCGAGGTCGTACGCATGACCGGGTCCACGTTCGCCCCTCCGCCGTACCGGTTCGAGGCAGGCACCCCGCCGATCGCTCAGGCAGTGGGGCTTCATGCGGCCATCGACTACGTGTCCGCGATCGGCATGGACAAGATCGCCGCGCACGAGCAGGAGCTGACCGCGTACGCGCTGGCGGAGATGCAGAAGATACGGGGTCTGCGGATCCTCGGGCCGACCGAGGCCGTCGACCGTGGGGGAGCGATCGCGTTCACGCTCGAGGGCGTCCACCCCCACGACGTCATGCAGATGCTCGACTCGCGAGGGGTAGCGATCCGCGGCGGGCATCACTGCGCACGGCCTCTCCACGACCGGCTCGGCGTACAGTCCAGCTGCCGTGCGTCGCTGTACCTCTACACCACCCCTGCGGAGATCGACCGGCTCGTCGAAGGCCTCGACTACACCGGCGCGTTCTTCTCGGGGCGACTGGCCACGACGGGAGGCGCGCGGTGAGCGTCGAGCAGCTGTACCAGGAGATCATCCTCGACCACTACCGCGTGAAGCGGAACGCGGGCCTGCGGGATCCGTACGACGTCGAGGTCCACCACGTGAACCCGTCCTGCGGCGACGAGCTGTCGCTGCGGGTCAGCGTGGCCGACGGGGCGATCAGCGACGTGTCGTACGACGCGATCGGCTGCTCGATCTCGCAGGCGTCCACGTCGGTGATGTCCGAGCTGGTGATCGGCGGGACACCTCAGCATGCGCTCGAGCTGTACGACGGCTTCCAGAAGATGATCCAGGGGCAGGGGAAGGTCTCGCTGGACGAGGAGAGTTTCGGCGACGCGGTGGCGTTCGAGGGCGTCGCCCAGTTCCCCGCCAGAGTGAAGTGCGCGATGCTCGGTTGGGCCGCGGTGCGCGATGCGCTGCTGCGTGTCCAGGCGAGCGCGAAGGAGGAGTCATGACCGAACCCACCAGGCCGTCCGACCTTGTCAAGGAGCCCTTGCCCGGCACCGGCCAGGAGTCCCGGACCACTGTCGAGGACGTCACCGAGGCCATGAAGGACGTGGTCGACCCCGAGCTCATGGTCAACGTTGTCGACCTGGGCCTCCTGTACGGGATCCACCTCGACGATGACCTCAACGCCACGATCGACATGACGCTGACCTCTCCGACGTGCCCGCTGACCGACCGGCTCGAGTACGACACCGAGATGGCCCTTGAGGGTCTCGTGAAGTCCGTGACGATCAACTGGGTCTGGCTGCCGCCGTGGACGCTGGAGGCCATCACGGAAGAGGGCATCGAGCAGCTGCGCTCCGTCGGCTACAACGTCTGAGGCGTAACCCGACCGGAGTCACGGGACGCGACCGGGCATAGGCTGCCGACGTCGGCGACCCGAGCGGCGCCTAGTCAGCGGAACGTGCGAGAGGGGGCCTGGTGGGGTTCACCGTGCCCGCAACGCAGGTGGCCATCATGTTCGGCCTCATGGCCGTCGGCTGGGTTGCGTACCGCGTGAAGTGGCTGGGCGCCGAGGCCCTTCGGGGCCTGACGAACCTGCTGCTGTTCCTGGTCGCACCTGCTGTCATCATCCAGGCGTTCCAGCGGCCGTTCGACGCTGCTCGGCTGCGGTCGATCGGGATCGTGTTCGTCATCGACCTCGTCGCCTTCGCGATCACCATCG
>DAIPZP010000243.1:0-3167 GCA_036782155.1 Propionibacteriaceae bacterium | reverse complement strand
CTGCCGAAGGTAGAGCAAGAACGCCGTCAGCACTCCCACCGTCATCGACCCGTCCAGGGTGAACATGCCGCCCACCAGCAGCACCACGCCGATCGCCATATTGCCGATGATCTTGATGCCGGGCTGGAAGACCGCGAACAGCCGGAACGTCCGTACGTTGATCGCTCGGAAACGGTCGGCCAGGTCGGTGAACAGCTCCTGGTTGCGCGGCCCGCGGCGGTACGCCTGCACGGCCTTGATCCCGGTCATCGTCTCGACGAACTGCACGATGACCATCGCCGACGCCTCGCGGACCGCCCGGTAGTTCGTCGACGACTCGCGCCGGAACCACCTCAGCAGCAGCAGGACGAAGACCATCGAGCCGAGGCACAACAGACCCAGCCGCCAGTCCAGCACCAGCAGCATGATCGACACGCCCACGATGGACAGCACCGCGTTGACGAGCCCGTCGAATCCGCCCGACAGGAGCTCGGCGATCGCGTCCATGTCCGAGGTGAGGCGGGAGACGGCGCGACCCGATGTGTACGAGTCGTGGAAGGCCACGTCGAGCCGAAGGAACTTACGGAACACGCGGCGGCGCAGTTCCAGCAGGATGTCCTGCCCGATCCGGCCCGAGAGCCGCAGGAAGTAGATCCGCGTGAGCGTCTGTACCGCCACGGCGACGACCATCGCTGCCACGACCTCGATCAACGTGGTCGCGGGACCGCCCGCGAGGAGCGGCGGGACGCCGAAGTCGATACCCCTCTGGACGAGCCAAGGCGCCGAGAGTCGCGCCAGATTCTCGAGCAGCACGGCGACGACGAGCAGGCTGATCGCCCAGCGGTACGGACGCAGCAGGTCGGCGAGCAACGCCTGGCTACGCGCTGCCAGCTTGATGCCGGCGTTTTCGCTCAGCGCATCGCGTTGCTCCGCAGCCACGCCGCGCCACTCGAGGTCCCGTTCGGTCTCGTCGCTGTGGTCGACCGACGTCTGGTCCGCCGTCACTGCGCCACCTCCCGCTCCAGCTCGTCGAGCTCGGACTCGGCGTCGAACGACGCGCTGAGAAGGTCGCGGTACTCAGGCACCGTCGCCAGCAGGTCGCTGTGCCTACCCACATGGGTGATCGTGCCGTTCTGCAGCAGCGCGACGCGATCCGCGAGCATGACTGTCGATGCCCGGTGCGCGACGACGAGCCCGGTGACGCCCACGAGCACCCGCTTCAGGGCCTCCTCCACGAGCGCCTCCGTGTGGATGTCGAGCGCGGACAGGGTGTCGTCGAGAACGAGCACCCGAGGCTTGACCAGGATCGCTCGGGCCAACGCCAGCCGCTGCCTCTGGCCGCCCGACAGACTCATTCCCTGCTCGCCGATCCGCGTGTCCAGACCCCACGGCAGATCGTGGACGAAGCCTGCCTGGGCAGTGTCGATCGCCGACTCGATCTCGTCCTCGGTGGCTTCTGGGCGGCCGAGCGTCAGGTTCTCCCGGACCGACATCGAGAACAGCGTCGGGTCCTCGAAGGCGGTCGCGACAATGCCGCGCAGGTTCGACACCTCGAGGTCGCGGATGTCCACACCGTCGATCGTGATGCGGCCGCCCGTGACATCGGCCAGTCGAGCGACAAGAGACGTCAGTACCGTCTTGCCCGAGCCCGTACCTCCCACGACGCCGATCGTCTCGCCCGCCCGTACGTGCAGGTCGACCCCGTGCAGGACGTCCTCGGCCGCGTCCGGGAAGCGGTACGAGACGTCCTCGAACACGACCTCGCCCTGAGGTGCCTCCAGTCGCCGCGGTCCGTCGGCGATCGTCTCGGGCGCGTCGAAGATCTCGCTCACCCGGTCGGCCGCCGTCATCGCATCCTGGGTCATCGACAGCAGGAAGCCGAGCGCAGCCACAGGCCAGATCAGCGACAGCATCATCGTGATGAAGGCGACGAGCGTGCCGAGCGTCAGGTGGTGCTGCGCCGCGGCGAATGCGCCGATCGTCAGCACGGCCACGAGCGCCAACCCCGGGATGACCTCGAGGAACGTCCAGAACTTGCTGGTGTTCGCGACCCGCTCGAGGCTGGTTCCGTACAGGATCGTGGCGCGGCGGTCGAACTGTCCGTACACGTGCTGCGAGCGGCCGAACGCCTTGATGACCCGCACCGACTGCATCGACTCCTCGACCGTGCTGGCCACATCGCCGGTCTCGTCCTGGATCGCTCGCGACAGGCGGGTGTAGATGCGCTCGTTGAACAGGCACACAGCCACGACAGGCACGGCCGCGACGGCCACGACGAGACCCATCGGCCAGTACAGGTGGAGCAGCAACGCCGTGACCACCACGATCTGCAGCAGGTTCATGATGATCATGAGCAGGCCGAAGCCGATGAACCGCCGCATCGTCGACAGGTCGTTCATGATCCGGCTCAGCAGCTGACCGGACTCCCAGCGGGAGTGGAAACCCCACGGCAGGCGCTGCAGCTTCGCGTACAGGTCCAGTCTGACGCCCGTCTCCGACCCGAGCGTCGCGATGGCCATCACCCAGCGGCGCACGAATGCCAGGCCACCTTCGACGAGGCCGAGCGCCAGCGCGACCGCGCCCAACGCGTACACGCCCTGCCGGTTGCCTGACGCGATCGGTCCGTCGATGAGCTGCCGGGTCACCAAGGGGATGGCGATCGAGATGCCCGTGCCGCCCAGCGCCGCGAGGAACATGACGACGAACCGGCCGAGGTACGGCTTGATGTACGGCGCGAACCGCAGCAGCGACGACAGCGGTGTCGATCGTGCGAATCGGGGCAGCAGCGAGGGCTTGCGGGTGAGGTTGTCGCCGTAGAGAACCCTCACGCGCTGGCTTGCGCTCATGGGTCCGCTGCGCATGACTGTGTCCTTCGCGGGGTTGGGGGTTGGCGCCCTCGCCAGGCGCCTCTCGGCAGCCTAGACCCGCCTGCCAACAGGTTTCTTGGGGTTGCCATTCGATGCCTCCTTGATCCTGTCGCCACCATAGAAGCGGGCACTGACAGAGTTCGAAAAGGTGTGGCGGCCTCGGTGTGACGGTCCTTACGCTCGGTGCGGGCCACCTACCCGACACGTTCTCGATATGTGGCCGTACGGCCGGGGTGCTGGCGCAGCGGTCGCCCAGCCGTCAGACTCTGTCAGGACCGCCCAGTTCCGCAGCCAGCGGAAAGGCGGAACCGCGAATGATGC
>DAIPZP010000242.1:0-3206 GCA_036782155.1 Propionibacteriaceae bacterium | reverse complement strand
TATGGCTGCCGGGAACATGACTGAGGCTCTGATCCTTCGACTTGCGCTGCAGGGGCTGCCGTTGCCCGCAGGGGCTGAAGCGGACGATGCGTTCAGGCTCGTGTCCCCGATTCTTGCCAGGAACCGGGAGCAAAGCCGCCGGCTCGCCGACCGGCCGTGCCCGGCGGACCGTCGGATCC
The DNA here is from genome assembly GCA_036782155.1 of Propionibacteriaceae bacterium. GTDB lineage: Bacteria > Actinomycetota > Actinomycetes > Propionibacteriales > Propionibacteriaceae > Fen-668. The sequence goes on along the minus strand of DAIPZP010000242.1, from coordinate 3,027 downwards.
AGGGGTTCCTTGACTCGTACCTCGCGGACGCCCCCGTGCAGCCCCAGCTCCCCCGCCGCACGCTCGTGCTCGACCAGCCGGGGCTCGCGCGCCAGCTGAGCCTGCCGCGCGACTCAGACGAGTTCTCCTCGAACCTGCTCTCGAGCTACCGGCTCGCCAACGGTGTGCTGCACAACCCGGCGAGCGACCGTCGTACGACAGCGGGCGTGTTCCACATCGCCGAAGGCGGCCTGCCCATCCAGGACGACAAGCTCGCCGTACCGAAAGCCACCTTCGCGAAGCTGCTCGAGGCGGCGCTGCAGCCGCCGGCCGACGCGCTCGTACTGCCCTGGACCTCGACCTTCGCCGAGCCCGCACGTACGTGGGTGTCGCTGCTGCTCCGGCCCCTCGTCGTACCGGCGACACCCGCCTACCCGAGCGACCGCACGATGGAGACCCGCTTCATCGTGCCAGGCGGCCTCGTCGCGAACCTCGACTTCGTCGAGGGCATCTTCGGCAACGCCGGCGACCCGTACCTGCCGGAGAACGACGCGTCGCTCGACCCGAAGACGTGGACCGGCCACACCGGCTGCGTCATCCTCGCGCCGCACCTCACCGGGCTCACGAAGAAGCAGCTCGGCCTGCCGCCGATCGCTCAGGCGACCGAACGCCAGAAGCGCGACGGGATGTGCTGGACTCTCGCTGACGAGCTGTACAACGGCGGCCAGGCGTTCAAGGCGTGCGCCCGCGACGCCCGCGGCGTCGTCGTCACGATCATCGCCGACACCTACTTCGGCTACTGCAAGAAGGAGGTGAAGACGCAGATCAGCTACGCGGCCAACCTGTTCGGCATCTCTGAGGAGGAGCACTCCGGCGGCGCGATCTGCTACCCCGCGTACAACCTTGGCCAGGAGTTCACCGACACCTTCACCCCGGACGAGTACACGCTCTCCGAGGTCATGTCGACCAATCCTGGCCGGTTCGAGCTCCAGCCTGAGGGGCACGCCATCGACAGGGTCGTCCCGGGCCTCACGCTCGTTCCGGCGTTCGCGAGCTACAGCCTGCGCACCCAGACCGTGAGCTGGACGGGCAAGAGGGGTGAGAAGTACGCGATCCCGCTGACGGCCGGTCACGTGTACGTCTCGCCCAACGGCTACCGCGTGTACTCGAAGCCGCGCGAGGCCGACAAGACCCAGTGGCACCTGCTCGGCATCTCTCCGATCGCCACCCAGTGCCACAAGCCGGCGACGGTCTCGGGCGGCGGCAAGAGCGAGATCAGCAAGTCGCTGCTCGACGCGTTCGTGTTCGCCAACGCGTGGACGGCCAACTTCGACACCGACATCGAGACGGTGGCCGACCTCATCGCCACCGACTTCGCCGACCGGTACGCCGACCCGAACGGGCATGACGACCACCGACCGCTGCTCTCGGACGAACGCAGCCTCGGCAGCGTCATCAAGCTCATGACCGCGAGCGACGACTACACCGACGCGTACAACGCCAAGATCTCGGCCATCCCGGCGCACATCAAGGAGCTGCTCTACCTCGTCAAGCGCTATTACCAGCCCGAGTGGGGCGACGACTGGCGCAGCCACTTCTCCGTGAGCATCATCAACGGCCGCCTCGGCAACATGGTGCGGCTCGACGGCGACAAGGTGGTCATCAACATGCTCCGCGTCGGCTTCGAGGAGGACGGCTCCTGGCGTCTGTTCAGCCTGCGTCCCGACTTCAGCCCCGCCGTGAAGGTGCAGACCGAGGACGACATCACCGCCAGCACGGTGCTGGCATCCACCGAGGCGCCTCTCGACTTCAGCAAGCGCCGGGGTCTCAAGGAGGCGCGTGCCGATGCCCGCAGCCGCGCCACGGTCTCCCGCAAGTACGTGAAGAACTGCGAGGAGCTGCTGTTCCAGCGGCCCGACGACGCGATCCACCGTGGGTACGACAAGCAGGCCGAGCGCGACATCGCCACTCCGGGAACGTTCCTGTCGAACTTCCAGCCGCTGACAAGAGCAGATGCGGCCGCGATGGTCCAGGACGCCGTCGGGTTCAGCCAGTTCACAGACCCGATGAAGAAGCTGCTCGGCGGGTTCGCGACCAGCTCGGGGTCACCGTCGTACGTCGTGAGCTCCGCCAACCCTCGTATCATCGGTGGCAAGCCGAGCAAGAACCCGCGCTACCTGCAGCTGCGGCCGGACCGGTCCAACCCGGTCGCGACGGTCATGGCCGACATCGCCGACCACCTGCTGCATCACCGGGCGCTGTCCGAGTTCGCGCCGCTGCCGGTCGACATCGTCGCAGCGGGACGACGCAACAACCCGCCTGAGGCCGACGCGCCCGCGCTCTGCTCGTACAACCCGCTCCACTACATGGAGCTGCCCGAGCTGTTCTGCGAGTTCATCAGCTCGATGACGGGCAAGTCGCCGTCGACCACCGGGGCCGGCTCGGAGGGCGCGCTCACCAAGGGCCCGTTCAACATGCTGCCGAGCATCATCGACCTCAACGCGGCGTTCCTCAGCTACGCGTTGACCGGGTACGACGGCTGGATCTCCTCGGCCGGACACATCGGGCCGAAGGTACGGGTCGACCACGACTTCAGCCTGCTCGTGCCGGAGATCTTCAGCCGCATGTCGCCCGCCGAGCGCGACGCGGCGTGGCTGGTGGCCAATGGCTACCTGGACCCGATCCACGACGTCGAGCGGGACGGGAAAGCGATCGAGGCGAGCCGCCTCGGCTACCGCATCAACCAGCGCTTCGTGACGGCGTTCTTCGGCCGGATCTTCCTCCACCCGGGGACCGTCTTCACGCCGGAGATGCTCAAGCCGGAACTTCAGGACGCCGACGTGTACGCCGACTCCGTCGAGGTGATCGTCGAGACCCATCGCCGCGTCGCCCAGTCCTACATCGACGACGACACCATCGCGATGGCGGTCCCACCGCTGCGCGCGCTCCTCGAGTACATGGCCAAGGGTTGTTCCAGCGAGGGCTGGACGCTCCACTCCCCCGAGCTGCGCGAGCTGTTCACGCGGGAGAACGTGCTGGCCAGCGACT
>DAIPZP010000241.1:0-3212 GCA_036782155.1 Propionibacteriaceae bacterium | reverse complement strand
ACGTGCTGACGGATGTGACGACCACCAACGGCGCCGGCGATGCGTACAAGGCGGCCTTCCTCGCGCGCCTGGTCGAGGGCGACGACCCCCAGCGGTGTCTCGACTTCGCCGGCCGCGTCGCGGGCGGGTACCTCACCGGCCGCCCACTCTCCGGCTGACACCCGCGACTTCACAGGTCTTTTTTGCCTGTGAAGTGGGAGTTTTGCCTGTGAAGTCGCCTTGCCTGTGACCGACCGGGTCCGCGCCGGTGGACCGTCTCAGTCCGAGACGGAGATGACCAGCTTGCCCCGCACATGACCCTCCCGGCTGCGCGCGAACGCAGCGGGCAGTTCCTCGAGCGGCAGGACGTCAGCGATGGGCACGTGCAGCTGCCCGGTGTCAGCCATCCGACCGAGCTCTGCCAGACCCTCGGCCGAGGGCCGCACCCAGATCCACGACCCTCCGGTCTCCAGCACCGTCGAGTCGGCGATGGAGGCGTGCCGCCCACCGACAGCCAGCACCGCCATCGTGACGTCGCGGACCCCGCCCACGAAGTCAGCGACGACATCGACGCCGTCCGGCGCGACCTCGCGGATGCGCTCCACGACGCCGTCGCCGTATGTGACGGGCGTGGCCCCGAGGTCGGAGAGGAACGCGTGGTTGGCCGGCGACGCCGTGGCGATCACGCGTGCGCCGCGCGCCCTGGCGATCTGGACGGCGAGAGCCCCGACGCCGCCGGCCCCACCGTGCACGAGGACCGCGTCCGAGGCGGAGACGACCAGCCGGTCGAGCGTCTGCAGCGCCGCGAGTCCGGCGAGCGGGAGGCCGCCCGCCTCGTCCCAGCTGAGCGCCGTGGACTTGTGGGCCACGCCGCGGACGCTCATGGTCACGAGCTCGGCGAAGGTTCCGCCGTGGACGATGTCCTTGCGCGCGTAGGCCACGACCTCGTCGCCGACCTCGAACTCCGGGGTGTCGATGCCGACCGACTCGACCGTGCCGGCGACGTCCCAGCCGGGGACGATCGGGAAGACAGCGTCCATGAGGCCGTCGAGACCGCCGGCCATCACTTTCCAGTCGACCGGGTTCACCCCCGCTCGCCTCACCCGGATACGGACCTCACCCGGGCCGACCTTGGGGTTGGGCAGCTCACGCAGGGACAGGACGTCGTCGGATCCGTACGCGTCGTACGCCATGGCTCTCATGCTTCGATGCTAATCCGAGTACGGCGTCCCCCAGCCGCACCGGCCGATTCCACGGGCGATGCTTGGCCGGCGAGACATGGCGCGCGAGGGCTCGTACGGCATGAAACGATCCCGTCGTGACTGAAGACGTCTTCCGTTTGTCGAGCAGGTTCGCGAGCATGAAGTCCTCGCCGGTGAGGGACATCCTCGCTGTGCTGGGCCGAGGCGACATCATCTCCTTCGCGGGCGGCATCCCCGATCCGACCCTGTTCGAGCTGGCCGACTTCCGGGAGTCGTTCGCGTACACGCTCGAGCACTACGGTCCCCGCGCGCTCCAGTACGCGTCGACGATCGGTGAGCCCGAGCTGCGCCAGCAGGCCGCGAAGCGGATGTCCCGCTACCTGCCGACCGAACCCCACCAGGTCCAGGTGACGAGCGGTTCGCAGGAGGGCCTCTACCTCGTGGCGACGACGCTCGTCGACCCGGGCGACGTCATCCTCGTCGAGCGCCCCACCTACCTCACCGCCGTACAAGCATTCACCCTTGTGGGCGCACGAATGGTGGGTGTCGACAGCGACGAGTACGGGATGATGCCGGACGCGCTCGCGGACGCCATCGAGACCCACGACCCCAAGCTCGTCTACCTGATCCCGACGTTCCAGAACCCCACCGGACGCACGATGTCGGCCGAGCGCCGGGCCGCGATCGCCGAGGTGCTGGTACGCACGAATGTGCCGTTGCTCGAGGACGATCCGTACGGTGAGCTTCGTTTCGAGGGCGAGTCCGTCCCACCGATCGCCGCCCAACCCGGCATGGCCGAGCGCACCGTACTGCTGAACTCCGCATCCAAGGTCATGGCGCCCGGCGTACGGATCGGCTGGTTGCGTGCCGAGGGCCAGATCCTGCGCTCACTGGAGATCGCCAAGCAGGGCGTCGGCCTGCAGTCGGCGGTCACCGATCAGCTGGCGATCGCCCACTACCTGGAGACGTACGACCTCGACGCGCACATCGCGAAGGTCGCCGACGTGTACCGGACAAGGCGCGATGCGATGCTCGCCGGGCTTGACGCGCGGCTGCCGGAGGGCGCCACCACGACTCGCCCCGAAGGCGGCATGTTCGTGTGGGTACGGATCGGTGGGGACGTCGACTCGGCCAAGATCCTGCCGATGGCCGTCGACCTCGGCGTCGCGTTCGTGCCGGGCTGGCCGTTCTACGCCAGCGACCCCGACCGTACGACGATGCGCCTGTCCTTCGTCACGAACTCCCCGGAGATGATCGAGGAAGGCCTCAGCCGCCTCGCGACCGCCTGGGGCTGGTGACCGCCAGTAGCTGTCCCGGTGGGGCGTCCGGCCGCCGACAGAGCACCCAAATCGTTCAGAGCACCCCGCACGGATGGTGCTCAGTCACAGTCGTGGTGCTCAGTGGAGGGCGGGTCGGCCCTGTAGCTGCCGCGGCACTTCAGCCTTTCCGGCCCCACTTCGTACGGACCGGGTTGCGGACCTTCAGATAGCGCCACTGGGAGACGAGGCCCAGGACGACGAGGCCCAGGTACAGCGCGTACCAGCCCCAGCCGTCCGCGAAGACGGCGGTGACCTGTGCTTGCCCAAGAGCGGCCGGACCGACCTTGCCCAGTGCCAGCATCGTGCCGAGCACGGTCACGCTGGCGCCCGTGAGCACCGTGAGGATGACAAGGATGAGGCCGGGCAGGTCGAAGCGCCAGGCGACGATGGCCAGCGCGATCGCGGCGATGATGCCCGCGACCAGCGAGGCTGCGCGATTGTCGACGTGCAGCGCAACCATGGCGCTCGTCCCCAGCGTGAAGCCGATCGCGGCGAGGCCGCCGATCATCGCGACCTTGTAGACGAAGAACGCGAGCAACCCGCACACCACCGCCCCGATCGCGCCGCCGATGAGGCTTGCCTGGCTCTGGAACAGCGGGGTGTGGGTGACCTGGGCGACCACGGCCGCGCCGATCACGAACCCGACCAGCCCACCGAACAGGCTGATGATCGCGCGGATCGTCGCGTAGCCACGCAGCACCAGCGCCACCCC
>DAIPZP010000240.1:0-3215 GCA_036782155.1 Propionibacteriaceae bacterium | reverse complement strand
ATCCGCTTCGCGTAGTAGCTGTTGTCGAGGCCGTACGGGTCGGCGACCCTGCTCTTTCCCATGGCCGAAGCCTTCGCCTGCTCGCTCACCCAGTCGACGCCAGCCATCGCCTGCTTGCCGGGCTGCCACGCGCCGGTGTACGCGACGGCCTTGCGGTAGTCGGTGCCGTGGTAGGTGTCGCGCAGCTCGTCGACACGCTGCGCGAAGGCTGCGTACGGGAGGTTGATGACCTCTTGCACCGTGCCGAACGTCGTCGTGGCGCAACTGGCCCCGACCGAGCAGACCTGCGGCATCAGCTCGCCGACCCGGGCGATGAGCCGCTGCCGGGTGCTTGCGGACAGGTGCCGGTTGGCGAGCATCGCGTTCCACGCCGCGTACGAGAACACCGACTCGAAGGCGCCGGCCTTGATGCCACCCCGGGAGAACCACTGCGGTGAGACGAGGAGGGCGACCTTCTTGTTGGTGAGGTTCGGAGCGACCGCGGCGAGCTCGATCGCGTGGTACAGGGACTGCTGGAAGCCGCGGCCCGACTGGTACAGGTCGAAGTCGGACGAGTTCGTCGGGAGCCACACTCCTGGGTTCTGCTCGACAGGGGCGCCCAGCTCGGAGCTGCCCATGAGGTACAGGTTGGTCACGCCGTCGGGCGTCCCCGCGATCGCCTGTTTGTACAGCCGAACCGGGTCCTCCCGGTGGCCCGGGCTCTCGTAGTTGAGCACCCTGACGCTGCGCTGCTCCGGGTTCTTGGCCGTCGTCAGGAGCCGCACGGCCGCATCGGCCGCCGGGCTCAGGAACAAGCCGGCTGCCAAGACCACGCCCGCGATCAGGGCGAGGACGCGTCGCATCAGAGGCGCTCCGAGACGAACGTGAGGATCCTGTTGACCGTCGACACCTCGTCGCGCTCGACAGCGGTCGGGGGTACGCGGATGCCGAGGTCGTCCTCGAGACCGACGAGCAGGTGAGTGAAGCCGAGCGAGTCGAGAAGGCCGGCGTCGAAGAGGTCCACATCGCGTTCCTGGTCGATCGCGTCCGTGCCGCACACCTCGACGAGCAGTCGCAGCACCGCCAGCTCCTGCGCCTCGTCCATGCCCCTCCTCGGGTCAACGCCACGGCAGCGTCCGCAGAGCACTGTACCGGGCAGCGACCACGACGCTCGCCAGCCGCCGGTCAGCTCGCAAGGATGTGGCCGGAGAAGAGCAGGAAGCCGAACACGACGAGCTGGAACGTGACGGCGATGGCGATGAGCCGGTACGCGAGGTGGTGGCGGTGTGCGTACAGCGGGCAGCTCCTCTCGTACCAGTCGTTGCCGGCGAGCAGGAGGCCGTGGTAGAGCCCGTACAGCAGATAGTGCAGGGCGAAGCCGTGCCAGGCGCCCATGAGCGTCATGTTGACGATGAGTGCGGTCCGACCTGCGGCGACGCGATGCGCCTTGAAGATCCGCGTGCGCATGAGGAACATCGTCAGCCGCGTGTAGAGGTAGTCGCGGAACCAGAAGGACAAGGAGATGTGCCAGCGGTTCCAGAAGTCCTTGATCGACTCGGCAGCGAACGGCAGACGGAAGTTCGGCGGGGTGCGGATGCCGAACACGTACGACGTCCCCACCGCCATCGCCGAGTAGCCGGCGAAGTCGAAGAACAGGCGCCCGGTGTACAGGTACATGTACGCGAGCGTGCGGGGCCATCCGACCGCCCAGTCCAGCTGGGTGGTGAACCACGCGGCGAGGACGAACTTGTACACGGCCCCCAGCAGCACCAACGACGTGCCGCGACCGAGCAGGTAGACGTACTCCTCGCGCGTCCATACCCTGTCCGCGTCTTGCTGGAAGCGGCGCAACCTGTCGATCGGGCCACTGGCCAGGGTCGGGAAGAAGATGACAAAGAATGTGAGGTCGGCCAGCGGCAGCGCGGTGATCAGGCCGTCGGTGATCTCCAGCACGACCGCGATGACGCGGAACGACAGGTACGAGACGCCGAGGAAGCCGATGCTCAGCGTCGGGAACAGGTTCGCCGCCTTGACCACGACCAGCGGCGCCGTCGCGCCGGCGGCGACCAGCCGAGCGATCCACGGGTTCACGTGGGGATGGCCCACGCGGTAGCGCAGCCAGCCCTTGACCAGCGCCAGCTCGAACACGAGGAAGCCGAGCAGCCACCACAGCTGCCCGGTCGCCCATCCCAGCATCAGCACGACCATGACCACGGTCGCGACCCGCGTGTATGGGCGGATGCGCCTGCCGAGCAGACCCAGCACGATCGCCGGTGCCGTTGCCAGGCCGAGGATGTAGAACCAGTACAGCGACCCGTACGCCTCGATCATGTGTTCCTCGCCAGCAACGCGCGTCGGTCAGCCTTGCCGTTGCCCGTCAACGGGATCCGGTCGACGACGGTCAGCAGCTTGGGGACCATGTAGTCCGGGACGTACGCGCGGAGCTCCTTCTTGAGCGCTGTCGCGACGGCGAGAGGGCCGCCCTCGGGTGGCGACGCGAGCTGGACGAAGCCGTGGAGGTGGGTGACCACGCCGGCCTCGTTCCGTACAGCCACCACCGCGGCCTGCTGAACGCCAGTCACGCGCCGAAGGTTGTTCTCGACGTCCTCGAGCTCGATCCGGTAGCCGTGGAGCTTGATCTGCCCGTCGAACCGTCCGCCGAAGTGGAGCATGCCGTCGGCGTCCAGGTGGCCGAGGTCGCCGGTGCGGTACGCCGGAGTGGGCGAGCCGTCCACGTCGACGAGGGTGAACACTGCGGCGGTGAGGTCGGGGCGGTGCAGGTAGCCGATCGACACCGTGTCGCCGGCGATGAGGATCTCGCCGGGCTGTCCCGGGGGCAGGTCGGCGCCGTTCTCGTCGCGGATGAGGATCGTCGTGCCCGGTTTCGCCCGGCCCACGGGAAGCGCGGCGGCGGCGGCGAGGTGGTGCTCCTCGATGACCACACTGGTCACGGCGACGGTGGACTCGGTCGGGCCGTACGTGTTGACCACGAGCGCGTCGGGGAACCGCTCGCGCAGCGCCGCGGCCGTAGCCGTCGGCAACGTCTCGCCGCAGAACAGGAACAGACCCAGTCTCGGCAGCAGCGACGCGTCGAAGCCGGGGTCGGCGAGGCAGAGGTCGGCGAATGACGGCGTACTCACCCAGACCGACACGTCACTGCTCGCCAGCTCGTCGTGCAGCCGGCGCGGGCTGGCGACGGTCGCGGCGTCGATGCTGTGAAGCGTCGCGCCGGTGGC
>DAIPZP010000239.1:0-3223 GCA_036782155.1 Propionibacteriaceae bacterium | reverse complement strand
GTCCTTGAGCAGGTAGCCGACACCGCCACGGGCATCGGCGAGCAGCTCGTGCGCGTACACGGTCTCGACGTACTGGCTGAGCACCAGCACGCCGACCCCCGGCAACTCCCGCCGGATCTCCAGCGCGGCCCGGATGCCCTCGTCGCGGTACGTGGGTGGCAGCCGGACGTCCATCACCACGACGTCGGCAGCGGCCTCACGAACCCTCGCCACGATGTCCCCGGCGTCTCCGAACGCGCCTGCCGTCACGTACCCAGCCTCGTCGAAGAGCCGCACCAGCCCCTCGCGGAGCAGGAGCGAGTCCTCGACGAGGACGACGCGCAGGGGCTCGGTCACGGCGTCAGGCTATCGGGGTCGTACGCAAGGGCACCGTCACCTCGACACGCGTCGGGCCACCCTCGGGGCTCTCGACCGTGAGCTGACCGCGGAGCCCGGCCAGCCGCTCGCGCAGTCCGGCGAGGCCGTGGCCGTCGACGAGGGTGGCGCCGCCGTGGCCGTCGTCCGTCACGGTCATGCGCAGCCGCTGCGGCTCGTCGTACCGGAGGTTGCCGGTGAGCTCCACCGACCGTCCGCCGGAGTGCTTCGCGGCGTTGGTGAGCAGCTCGGCGACCACGAAGTACAGTGCGCGGGCCGTGTCCGCCGGTACGACCTCGTCGATCGCGGGATCGAGGGTGGTCGTCACCGTCAGCGGGCTGTCCTGGCCCAGCTGGGTGAGCGCCGCCGTGAGCCCGCGGTCCTGGAGCAGTGGCGGGGCGACGCCGCGCGACAGGGCGCGGAGCTCCTCGAGAGCAGCCTTGGCCTGCGTCTGCGCCTCCTTGGTGATGGCGACCGCTTCGTCGGTCTGGCCGGCCGCGACCCGGCGCTCGACGGCGGCCAGATCCATCTGCAGCCGTACGAGGCGCTGCTGCGGCCCGTCATGCAGGTCGCGCTCCAGCCGGCGCATGGCGCTGTCTTCGGCCTGGAGCGCGGCGACCCGAGCGGCCGACTCCTGCCGTACCTCGGCCGCGAGGTCGTCCGACGGCCAGCGGCCGAGCATCACCGACGCGACACCGTGGTGGACCCGAGAGAGGCCACGCAGCACCCATGGCAGGGTCACGCCGGAGACGACACCGAGGATGAGGTAGATGACGGCCTCGATGACTGTCGCGGACCCCGAGAGGTGGAGGCCCCGCGCGATCCAGCCGCCGACGAGGTCGGCCTTGTAGGGCAATGTCCACGCCCACAGCCAGAACGTCAGGCCGCCGAGAGTAGTCGCGGCCCAGGTGATCGCGAGAGAGAACGTCAGGGTCGCGAGGATCGGGGCGATGAACATCTGGTGCAGCAGGTACGACCAGTAGTGACCCGACTTCATGGGTGCCACGAGCTTCGTCAGCGTCGACGCCTCAGGATCTGTCGCGGGCCAGGTCGGTTCGGCGATCTCCGGCAGGCCGGTCAGCCTCATCAGGGTCCGATCAGCGACCCCGAAGCCGCGCGCGGCCAGCAGCGATCCCACGATCATCGGGACGCCGACGACGAGGATCACCATCCCCACGCCGCTGAAGAAGACCGAGCTGAGCACGCTGATCGCCACCATCGACAGCACGAAGCCGCCGACGAGGTACGCCAGGGAGCCTGGCACCGAACGCCAGAGGGTGAGGTAGGACGAGAACCAGGACGGCGTCTCGTCGTCACGGTTCCGCGAGTCGTTCATGGGGCCTCCAGGAAGCATTGTCATTGTCATGGATCCACCGTACGAATGGGGCTTCCGCGTTGGCAGCCGGTGCGCCACCGAATCGAGCCGGGGGTCAGCCCCCCTGTGCAGCGCGCACGAGGAGCGGCCGCAGACGGGTCGGCAGGTGCTCCGCCAGCGAGATGGCGGTACTACTGCGCTGTACTCCGGGGACCTGGAGCATCGCCGTCGTCACCTCGTGCAGGTGTGCCGTGTCGCGGGCGACGACCTTGGCGAGCAGGTCCGCGTCACCGGTCGTCGCGTGCATCTCGACCACCTCGGGCAACGCCATCAGGCCTTCCGCGGCCGCAGCGCCCTCCGACTGGGAGATCGATACGGAGACGAACGCGACCAGGGGGTAGCCGAGTGCGGCGGGGTCGATGCGCTGGGCGAACGACCGCAGGGCGTACGCGCTCACCCTCCTCAGTCGCGCGTGGACGGTGTTTCGCGCGATCCCGAGCAGCCGGGACAGCGCCAGGGTCGTCGCCTCGGGATCGTCATCCAGCGCGAGCAGGATCCGGGCATCGAGCGGGTCGATGGCGTTCATGATGAGCATCATGCACGATGAATAGGCCGATAGGGAGCATCTTGCTCATGCCGGAAGGCCTCAGTTGCGCAGGATGCGCCGACTCGACACGATGCCTGCATGGCGATCAGTACTGTCACCGCACCGACGACCACCAGCGATCCCCTCGCCCACGGGCGGGTGGAGGACATCTTCGGCTTGCTCAGCGGCACGTTCGTGGCGTCGCTCGGCATCTACCTGCTGCACAGCGCGCACGCCGTGACGGGCGGCACGGCGGGTTTGAGCCTGCTGATCTCGTACGGTACGGGCTGGTCGTTCTCGGTCATCTACGTGCTCGTCAACCTGCCGTTCCTCGCGCTCGCGCTTCGCCGCAAGGGGGTGTCGTTCACGGTTCGCACGCTGATCTCCATCGTGCTCGTCTCGTCCTTCGCGCTGCTCCACCCGCTGGCGATGCCGATGCTGCGCCTCAACGGCCCGTACGCCGTCGGAGTCGGGAACCTCCTGGCCGGCGTGGGCATGCTCATCCTGTTCCGTCACAAGTCGAGCCTCGGCGGCCTCAACACGGTGGCTCTGCTCGCGCAGGAGCGGTTCGGGTGGCGCGCCGGCTACGTACAGCTCGCGCTCGACGCCACGATCATCGTCGCGTCGCTGACGATCGTGAGCCCGACGGTCGTCGCGCTGTCCGCCGCCGGCGCCGTCGTGCTCAACCTGGTACTTGCGCTCAATCACCGCCCGGGCCGCTACCTCGGCCACTGAGCATCTCGGTCGCTGAGCCTCGGTTTTGGTTCAGCGGCTGAACCACGTAGGCTCCTGACTAACCGCTCGGTTAGGAGATCCCGTGGACGACAGGCAACGCAATCGCACGGTTGCCGTGCTGTTCGTGGGTGTGCTCATGGGCGCCCTGGACATCGCGATCGTCGGTCCGGCGCTGCCGGCCATCGAGGCCGAGTTCGGGCTGGACTCGCGAGCGGGGTCGTGGATCTTCAGCG
>DAIPZP010000238.1:2109-3225 GCA_036782155.1 Propionibacteriaceae bacterium | reverse complement strand
CGTCGTAGGTGAACGCGCGTCCAGACCACGCCGCGCCCCGAGGCAGCGCGTGGTGAACCCCGCTCCCCCTGGGCTCGGACCAGCGCGGGGCGATGATGTGCGGGTGAGCGGTCGGCGGCACCCACACCCCCTGGTCGCGCTCACCCTGTGCATAACTCGGCCAGCAATGAGGGCCGCCGAGAGGGGCCGTGTCGCGTTTGGGACCGACCTCACCTGCATTCAGTGGCGCTGAGGAGCTCGCCGTCGCGTATAGCGGTCAGCGAGCACGTATCTGCCAGTGAATGCAGACGACGTGACTCAGAGGACGCCCGGCTCGTACACCGGCACCACGTAGCCGGTCGCTTCGATCTTGGACAGGTTGAGGGTGCTGCGCGCGGGGCGGGGGGCGATGCTGCCCTTGCCGGCGTAGTACGCCTCGGTCGAGACGGGCGTCACGTCGTCGGCGGAGCGCCCACCTCTCACGTACACAGCCTTGGCGATGTCGGCCCAGCTGACCTCGGCGCCGCCGTCGGTGCAGTTGTACGTGCCGTACGGGGCCTTGGTCCGCACTAGGTGGGCGATGGCGGCCGCCAGGTTGGACGTGTGTGTCAGGCGGCCGACCTGGTCGTCGACGACGCTCGGCGAGATGCCGCGCGCGGCGAGATCGGCCATCGTGCGGAGGAAGTTCTTGCCGTCGCCGACGACCCAGCTCGTACGGAGCAGGTAGTGGCGTGGCGTCACCGACACGGCCAGATCGCCGGCCGCTTTCGTCTGCCCGTACACGCTCAGCGGCGCTAGGTCGTCGTCCTCGGTCCAGCCGCTCTTCGTACCGTCGAACACGTAGTCGCTCGACACGTGCACCAGCGTCTGCCGATGCGCCGCGGCGATCCGCGCGAGCATGGCCGGCACGGTCGCGTTCGCCTTCCAGGCGCTCGCCCGGCCGTCGGGCGTCTCGGCCCCGTCCACGTTCGTCCACGCGGCAGCGTTCAGCACGAGGTCGTACTCGGCCCACGGCCACGCCTCGACCTGAGCCGCATCGGTGAGGTCGAGCTCGTCGAGGTCGACGCTCGTCGCGCCGGGGAACTCAACCGCCAGCGCACGCCCCAGCTGGCCCTTGCCGCCGAGGATCAGCGTCTT
>DAIPZP010000238.1:0-2009 GCA_036782155.1 Propionibacteriaceae bacterium | reverse complement strand
GGCTCGGCGTGGATGCCGCGTGTCGTACCGATCTCGGCGTTGTACGACATGTTGTTCTGCACCGGCGCGAAGTCCGGCAGGCCGAGGGCAATCATCTTCTCCCGCTGCCAGTTCTCCTTGAACCAGCCGCGGTTGTCGCCGTGCACCTGCAGGCGTACGACCAACATGCCGTCGATGGGCGTGGTCTCGATGGTCAGCTCAGCCATGCGTCACTGGCCCGTCTTCGCGTACTTGGCCTCGGTGGCCTCCTTGGCCGGGCGCCACCACGAGTCGTTGGCCTTGTACCAGTCGATGGTCGCCATGAGACCCTCGGTGAAGTTGCGGTACTTCGGCTTCCAGCCGAGCTCGGCGCGCAGCTTCGAAGAGTCGATCGCGTAGCGCATGTCGTGGCCGGGGCGATCGGCGACGAGGTCGTACGCGTCCGTCGGCTGCCCGAGGAGTCCGAGGACCGCCTCGATGACCTCCTTGTTGTTCTTCTCGCCGTCGGCGCCGATGAGGTAGGTCTCGCCGATCCGGCCGTCGCCCAGGATCGTCCAGACGGCCGAGTTGTGGTCGTCGACGTGGATCCAGTCGCGGACGTTCTCGCCGGTCCCGTACAGCTTGGGCCGCAGGCCGCTCAGCACGTTGGTGATCTGGCGGGGGATGAACTTCTCGATGTGCTGGTACGGGCCGTAGTTGTTCGAGCAGTTCGAGATCGTGGCCTTCACGCCGAACGAGCGCACCCAGGCGCGGACGAGCAGGTCCGAGGCGCCCTTGCTGGACGAGTACGGGCTCGACGGGTTGTACGACGTGGTCTCGTGGAAGCGCTCGGGATCGTCGAGCTCGAGGTCGCCGTAGACCTCGTCGGTCGAGATGTGGTGGAGCCGGGTGTCGTGCTTCCGAGCGGCCTGCAGGAGGGTGTACGTGCCGACGATGTTGGTCTGTACGAACGGCCACGGGTCGTTGAGCGAGTTGTCGTTGTGGGACTCCGCAGCGAAGTGGACGATCGCGTCGGCGTCGGCGACGAGCCGGTCGACGAGCTCGGCGTCGCAGATGTCGCCGACCACGAGCTGTACGCGGTCGGGGGGCAAGTCGGACAAGGAATCCTCGTTGCCCGCGTAGGTCAGCTTGTCCAGGACGACGACCGACACGTCGGTGTTGGCCATGAGCCAGCGGACGAAGTTCGAGCCGATGAACCCGGCGCCGCCGGTCACGAGGAGCCTCTGCATGGCCGATACACTAGCCCGCGCCGACGGTGACACGGTGTCCCCGCAGGGCAGGGAGGCCGACGTGAAGGGCATCATCCTCGCCGGTGGGGCGGGCACGCGGCTCCATCCGCTGACGATCGGGTCGAGCAAGCAGATGCTCCCTGTGTACGACAAGCCGATGATCTACTACCCGCTGTCGACACTCATGCTCGCGGGCATCCGGGAAGTCCTGGTCATCTCCACACCAACCGACAGTCCTGCCTTTGAGCGGCTGCTGGGCGACGGCTCGCAGTGGGGGATGTCGATCTCGTACGCCGTGCAGCCCTCGCCCGACGGCCTCGCGCAGGCGTTTGTCCTCGGCCGAGACCACGTCGGTGGCGACAAGTCCGCGCTCGTGCTCGGCGACAACCTCTTCTACGGCCGCGGCCTCGGCACGCAGCTGCGCGGGTTGGCCGATGTCGAGGGGGCCTCGATCTTCGGGTACTGGGTGGCCGACCCGACGGCGTACGGCGTGGTGGAGGTCGACGAGACCGGAACCGCGCTGTCGATCGAGGAGAAGCCCGCGCACCCGAAGTCCCACTGGGCGGTGCCAGGGCTGTACTTCTATGACGAGCGCGTGTGCGACTACGCGGCCGAGCTCAAGCCGTCGGCGCGCGGGGAGTACGAGATCACCGATCTCAACCGCGTGTACCTGCAACAGGGCGACCTCAAGGTGTCGCTGCTGCCGCGCGGTACGGCCTGGCTCGACACCGGCACGTTCGACTCCTTGTCAGAGGCCGGCGAGTTCGTCCGCACCATGCAGAAGCGCACCGGCCTTCTCGT
>DAIPZP010000237.1:0-3225 GCA_036782155.1 Propionibacteriaceae bacterium | reverse complement strand
AGGACGTTGGTCATCACCTGGCCGCCGGCGAAGACCGAGGGGTCGCCACCATCGTGGCCGATCTCGACGAGCTCGTACCCTTCGCGAATGCCAGCGGCACTCAGGCACTCAGCGACCTCGGTCGCCTGCGACAGTGCGAGGGCAGACGCCCGGGTGCCGACCCGGACAAGCTCGGCAAGGGAGAACGTATCCGTTTTCGATGCTCCAATCGGCGGCAATCCGGAGCGACCTCAGGACTGCGGCGGCGTGTACCCAGGTGAGTTCTGCGGCGGGTACGGCGGGACTGCCGTACCGTACCCGGGTGCCTGCTGGGGCGTCGGCGGCGGGGTGGCCTGTACGGGCTGGGCCTCAGGGGCCTGGTACCCGAACGCCTGACCGTTCTGCGTGGGTTCGGCCACGGGCGGCAGCGCGTCCTGCGTGCCTGCACGGGCCGAGAAGTTGGGGGTCTCGAACGCGGCGCCGACCGACGGGGCGGCCGGGGCGCTGTCGAAGCTCACCTTGGGCGCCTGCCGAACGGCGGCGTCATTGACCTCGAAGTACGTAGCCCTCTCGAACTTGCCGAAGCTCGCGATGAAGTTCGTCGGGAACGACTCGATGCGGGTGTTGTAGTTGCGGACGTTCGCGTTGTAGTAGCGGCGGCCGTTCGCGATCCGGTCCTCGGTGTCGGCCAGCTGGCGCTGCAGCTCGAGGAAGTTCGTGTTTGCCTTGAGATCGGGATAGGCCTCGACGGTCACCAGCAACTGGCGGATCGCGCCGGTCAGCTGCTCTTCGACGCCGGCCCTCTGCTCCGACGGTGCGCCGCTGGCCATGCCGGCCGCCTGGTTCCGCAGCCGTACGACCTCTTCGAGGGTGCCGCTCTCGTGACTGGCGTAGCCCTTCACCGTCTCGACGAGGTTGGGGATCAGGTCGTAGCGCCGGTTCAGCTCGACGTCCACCTGCCGCCACGACTCCTCGACGAGGTTCCGCATCCGCACCAGGCTGTTGTAGCCACCGACCCCGTAGAGGACGATGCCGACGACCAGCAGGATCAGCAGGACGAGGACCACCAAGACGCCGGTCATGTCAACCTCCACGATTGTCCGGGCCCGATGCCCGAGGACTCAGCCAGCCTAGCCGAGTGCGCGGTCACTCACGAGGACCGTGGAAGGTACGGGCTCGGAGCTCCGGCCGGTCCCGCTACTTCTTCTTGGTATCGACCAGGTGGCCGAAGCCGACGGAGCGGTCGGGCGAGTGGAACAGGTCCTGGCAGGTCGTCAGCGTGATGAGGGCCTGCGTGGGCTTGACGCCCGTCTTGCCGGGCACCGGGTCGAGCACCCAGGTGTCGACGTCCTTGACGGTGAGCTTCGACGGGGACTCGTCGACCTGGTACGTGAAGATGTAGCTCTTCGTCTCGACGATCACCTTGTCACCGGGCTTGAGCTCCAGGAGGCGTGCGAACGGCTCCCCGTGGGTGATGCGGTGTCCGGCGATGGCGAAGTTGCCGATCTGACCGGGAAGCTGGGTGTTCTCGTACCAGCCCACGCCGCGGCCGAGCGCATAGTCGCTTGTGCCTACGAGGATCGGCACCTTGTAGTTGGCGCCGAACGACGGGATCGTGAGGATCGCCATGGCCTTGTCGAGCTGAGCTTGGCTGTACTTCGGGCCCTGGGTGGCCGATGCCGTACTGGTGGCGGTCGCACCGGCTGATGGAGTGGCCGCCGGGTCGGGCACGTCGATGCCGTCACCGTTGTTCCACTGGTCCTGGAGCTTCGACACCTCGCTCTTCGCCGCCTCCTGGGCGGGGCCATTGGTGCCGAAGTACTGGTAGCCCATCCAGCCGAGAGAGCTCAGCCCGATGGCGATCAGCAGCAGTCCCGTGATCGTGAGGATGCTGGGCGGACGCCGCTTCCGGGGCTGGGGTGCCGGAGTCGTCTCCGCTGTCCCCGCCCCCTGGTCGTCGCCCCCCGGCTCTGGACCCTCGCTCGACGTCACCGGACCATTGTGACTGATCCCGCTGGGAACTGCGTTCACCGGAATGTCGTGGGGCCGCCCAGCGGCGCTGGTGACTGCTCCGAGTCGACGTCGGTGAAGGCCGGGAACTTGCCCACCCAGCGCGCGAGGTGGAGGCCGCCGAGGACACGGTACGGAAAGGGGGCGCGCAGAGCGCGCCGCTCGAGCCTGTCGCGGTCGACGGGGCGTCCTGCGGCGATGACGATGTTGCCGAAGCGATGACCCTTGAGTGTGGCCGGTTCGAGCGCGCACACGACGGGCTGGAACCGGTCGGCGATGCCGGCCACGACACGCTTCGCGTACAGGAATGGCACCCGATCGGTGATGTTGACGACGATCACGCCGCCCGGCGAGAGCACCCTCGCCACGTCCTCGTACCACTCGGCTGTCGTCAGCTCTGCCGGTACGCGGGCGCCGGCGAACGCGTCGACGATCACGAGATCGGCGTGGTCTTCGGGGACCTCGGCAAGACCCGTACGACCGTCGACGGGACGTACCTTGATGCCCGAGCGCGTCGGCAGCGGGATGGTCGCGCGGATCTGCTCGGTGAGCGCCTCATCGGGCTCGAACACGGTCTGCGCGGAGGTGGGACGGGTCGCCGCGACGTAGCGCGGCAGGGTCATCCCGGCTCCACCTATGTGGATCACGCGGATCCGTTCGCCCTTGGGCGCCATGGTGTCGATGACCTCAGCGATGCGTTGTACGTAGTCAAACTCAAGTCGCAACGGGTCGGCCGGGTCGACGAACGACTGGTCGGTACCGTCGACGCGCACAAAGTACGCGCCGGGCACTTCTCGGTCCGGCACCAACATGCCGGTCACTCTCCCATGCCGCACCCGGCACGGTCGAGGCTCCTAAGGGACTCCTCAGGAGGTCGTCCAGCACCCCTCCTCGCGACTGCCTGTGCGGTCGCAGGTCAGACGACTCGGAGGCCCTGGTGGTCCTCGGCGACGTCGAACGTGACCTCGGAGCCGTCGCCGATCGTGCCGGCCAGTACCAGCTTGGCGAGCTGGTCCTCGATCGCCGTCTGGACGAGGCGGCGCAGTGGCCGCGCCCCGTACACCGGATCGAAGCCCTTCTCCGCCAGCCAGGAACGAGCCGCATCGGTGACGTCGATGTGGATCCGCCGTTCGGCGAGCCGCGTGTTGAGCCGCTCGAGGTTGATCGTCACGATGTGGGTCAGGTCGTCGGCGGTCAGCGGGTCGAACATCACGATGTTGTCGAGCCGGTTGAGGA
>DAIPZP010000236.1:0-3226 GCA_036782155.1 Propionibacteriaceae bacterium | reverse complement strand
TGGCCGCCGGCTCCGCAGCGGTGCCGCGGATCTTGGCCCCGTCGAGCGCCGGCTACCGGCGCTGGGACTGGGACACCTCGACGCCGTCAGATTGGGTGGGCGTCGATCCCGCGCGGCCCATCCTGGTCGAGGGGTGCGGTGCGCTCACGCTGGCGTCAGCGCCTCTGGCGATCTGCCGCGTGTGGCTCGAGCTCGACGAGCCCGTACGAAGACACCGCGCGCTCGCCCGCGACAAGGGCGGCTACGACCCGTACTGGGACATCTGGGCCACCCAGGAACAGACCCACTGGAGCGAGAACCGCCCGTGGGCCCTCGCCGACCTGACAGTACGAGCCGACTGAGGGGCGAGCCTTTATTCCTCCGGCCGCATGCGGAAGTCGTACTCAGCGGGGAGCGGGCGGTTGGTGCCGCGGGCCGCCTCGTACGCGCGCCAGACCTCGGTGAACGTCGCCGCGCCCTCGCGGATATCGGGCACGACGAGATGCGATTCGAGGATCGCGCCCGCCTCGTCGAGGCGGCCGAGGGCGACGTACGCCTCCGCCAGCAGCAACGCGAACCTCCCGGCACGCGGCCCTCCCGACGTCTCGAGCCCGCTCAGCCGCTCCGCAACATCCGCCGCCCGGCCGACCGCGAGCGCCGCGGTGGCGTACTCGATGAGCAGCGACGGGTTGTCGTCGAGCGCGATCGCCTGCGCGAGGTAGTCGGCGCGCTCGTCGGGCTCGGTCGAGGTGAGGCCGAGGGCGCGGTACGCCTCCGCGCTGGGCGCCCCGGCGATCGACGACCGCCAGTACTTGCGCGCCTTGCGGACCTTCCCGCGCTCCAGCGCCAGGTAGCCGAGGTGCAGGTCACGCTCAGGGCTCGACGGTGCCTCGTCCAGACGCGCCCGCCAGCCGGGCCCGGCAACGGGCACCGCAGCACCCGTCAGCGCCTGCCCGCCCAGTACCGCCAACCACGGCCGCTGGGCCGCGCCGAGCGTCTCCGCAGGGAACGGGGTGGCCGGATAGACCGGCAGGTCCCCCGCCGCGACCGCCAACGCGCCCCAGCCGTCAGCCGTGACCTCGACCTTCACCGGCGCCTCCTGCATGCGCGAGAGCGCCTTCTCGGCCTCGGCGACCTTGGTCGGACGCGGTGGATGCTCCCCGTACGTCCCGGTGAACGTCACCGGCCCGTACGCCTCGGTCCAGGTCCAGGTCTCGCCCGGCTCAAGCGGCAGGTGGTGCATCTGGGTCGGTCCGAGGCCGGCCTGGATCTCGCAGTACCGCCCATTCCCACCGAGCCACGACTGCCACGTCTCGCCGCCGGTCGCAGTGCCCCACACGAAGAGCTTGCGCCCGCGCAGCCTCGGTGTCGAGGTCTGCTGCATGCCGACGCCGTCGGCGTCCACGGCAGCCACCCACGGCTCATCGAAGCCATCCAGATCGGCGAACAGGTCCGACGCGTACAGCTGGCTCGCCGGGTCGAGCCGCTCCATCGGTATGTCGATCACCGAGATGTCCTTGTAGCCCGACGACACCGCGCGCTTCGCCGGCAGCAGCACCCGCCCTCCGGCGACCTGCGGCACGGCGATCGTCGACCACCAGTACACGGGCACCGTCCGGTCGTACGGGTTGTCGAGCACGATCCGCACGTACAGATCGTCGGCACCGTCGGGTAGCCAGGCGTCGAGTCGCCACACCAGCCCGAGCATCCGCTCGTACGCCCAAAGCCGAAGCACATCCGCACCCTCGGGCCCGACGACCCGCCCCGCCGACACCGGCGAGCTCGTGAGCGGCCAGTGCCCGGTGAAGCCGAGGTTCCACTCGACGCCACCGGAGAACCACGCCTGCCGCAGCGCGAGGTTGCCGTGCATCAGCGCGTCCGGCTGATAGAGCAGCTCGCGTCCGGCGACCTTGTCGTACAGGGTCCACAGCCGTCCGCCGAGGTCCAGCAGGAACGTCGCCTTGAGGCGGTCGTTCTCGAGCACGGCCACGCGCAGGTCACGCGTCTCGACGTGGCGATCGAACGAGTCTTGGGAGTCGTACGGCAGGACCGTCGGGTAGCGGTCGACATAGCCGGCCCTGCCCCCGAGCACTGCCCAATCGGCGTCGGTCAGAGGCCGGGCTCCGCCCGCATCGAGGATCGGGAGCCCGTTCGATGGCCCGGGTCCGGCGATCGGCGTGGACAGCGTCGTGAACGTCAGCACAGGGTCAGGCTAGCGAGCCAGCGGTCGGCGCCTACGCGCGGATGGGAGGCGACATATTCGCCGTCTTCAGCGCAGACCGCTCCACTGTTTGTGGCGACGCACGGTCGACACGATGAAGTCGACGACCCGCTGTGAGCAGTTGGCGATCTGGTAGTCGTCGGGGATGACGATCGGCTCGCGGCGCATCGCGAGGTTGACCGCTTCGATAACGTTCTCGGGATCGAGCCCCGTCATCATGATTGCACCAGTGTCGAGCGCTTCGGGCCGCTCGATTGCATCGCGCAGCGTGATCGCCGGGAAGCCGAGCAGGCTTGATTCCTCGGCGATCGTGCCCGAATCGGACAGCACGCACGCCGCGTTGAGCTGGAGCTTGTTGTAGTCGAGGAAGCCCAGCGGCGGGTGGAACGTGACGCCGTCGAGCGTGCGGCCGAGCGCGTCCAAGCGCTTGCGGGTGCGCGGATGGGTCGAGACGAGGATGGGCTTGCCGTAGGTCTCGGACACCTTCTGCAGGCAGTCCAGCAGCGCATCCAGCCGCTCGGGCGAGTCGACGTTCTCCTCGCGGTGGGCGGAGACGAGGAAGTACGAGTCGGGCTCGAGCCCCAGCCGTACCAGCACGTCGGACGCCTCGATCGCATCGCGATGCGCGTCGAGGACCTCCTTCATCGGCGATCCCGTCTTGATGATCCGCCGCGATTGCAGGCCCTCAGCGAGCAGGTTGCGGCGCGCGTGCTCGGTGTAGACGAGGTTGTAGTCGGCGACGTGGTCGACGAGGCGCCGGTTGGTCTCCTCCGGCACGTTCTCGTCGAAGCACCGGTTGCCGGCCTCCATGTGGTAGACGGGCACCCGCATCCGCTTGGCCATCACGGCGGCGAGGCAGGAGTTCGTGTCTCCCAGGACGAGCAGTGCGTCAGGTGCGTAGTCGCGGATCGCCTGCTCCGTACCGACCAGTACGTCTCCCAGCACCTGGCCGAGCGTGTCGGTACGGACGTTCAGCAGCCTGTCCGGCGCCCGCAGGCCGAGGTCGCGGAAGAAGACCTCACCGAG
>DAIPZP010000235.1:1888-3239 GCA_036782155.1 Propionibacteriaceae bacterium | reverse complement strand
GCTGACTGGCAGCAGCTCCTCGACGCACTCCCGAGAAAGCCTGTGGCGTTCATCGCCGACACCATTGCGCTCACTGAACCGGGATACCCAATCCTGGTCGTGGACGCGTGGGACGAGCGTCCCCATCAACCCTTCCGTTGCACAGCCGCCGCGTTGTGGGGCGTCGAGAACAACCTCGATCTGTTCAATATGGACTGGCGCGACTTCGCGGACTGCTGTGAGGCGGATGGCGTCTTCCGTGGCACATTCACGCCGACCCCTATGACGCACGACGGCAGCTGACGATCCTCTGATCTGCTCAATGGGTCCGCGCGTCAGTCCCCCACACCCGGCACGTTCGGACGGAGGATGCGGTTGTCTCGTGCTTCGGCGATCTGGGTGCGGAAGCCGCTGGCGGGGTACGTGCCGATGATGCGCAGGTGGACGCAGAAGAACGCCAGCTCCTCGAGCGCGACGGACAGCGCCGGATCGTCAGGATGGCCCTCGACGTCGGCGTAGAACCGCGTCGCGAAGAAGCCGCCGCCGAGCTGGTAGCTCTCCAGCTTCGTCATGTTGACGCCGTTGGTGGCGAAACCGCCGAGCGCCTTGTACAGGGCCGCCGGCACGTTCCGTACCTGGAACACGAAGCTCGTGATCATCGGGCCCGAGCCCATCTCGTACGTCGCCGGCTCCGGAGACAGCACCACGAAGCGCGTCGTGTTGTGGTGCTCGTCCTCGACGTTCTTCGCGAGCACGTCCAAGCCGTAGAGGGACGCGGCACGAGGCGGGCACAACGACGCGACCGTACGGTCACCGCGCTCGGCAACCTCTCGCGCCGACCCGGCGGTGTCCTCGGCGACCTGCGGCGTCCAGCCGTGCTCGCGGATCACGTGGCGGCACTGCGCGAGCGCGTGGATGTGGCTACGGACCGTACGGATGTCGTCCACCGTCGCCCCCGGCACCGCGGCCAGGTGGAAGTGGATGCCCAGGAAATGCTCGTCGGTGATGTACAGCCCGGAGTCCGGCAGCAACCGGTGGATGTCGGCGACGCGACCCGCGATGTTGTTCTCGACCGGGATCATCGCCAGCTCGGCCGCGCCCGAGGTCACCGCCTCGAACGCATCCTCGAACGTCGGGCACGGAAGCGGCGTCATGTCGGGGTACTTCTCCCGGCACGCCGCGTCCGAGTTCGCGCCCGGCTCACCCTGATAGGCGATCACGCCTGTACGAGTGCTCGTCACGAGCGTCACCGTACAGGCCGCTCTCCCGCACGCGCACAACCCTTATGGCTCGCCAACCCGGTCACAGAGGTTGTGCGGGCACCCGAAAGGTTGTGCGCGCCGGCCGCGTCAGCGGGTCATCAGGTACGCCA
>DAIPZP010000235.1:0-1788 GCA_036782155.1 Propionibacteriaceae bacterium | reverse complement strand
ACGAGGACAGCTGATTCTCCCCAGAGGACTCTCATGCACATTGCTGGCTCCACGGTGCGGCTCTACCGTCGTGGGTGCTGCGAACTATCACCGCGCCGAGGCGGCGCCTGCTCCCACAGGACCTCCCGACGCGCACGACGAACCATTGGGGAGCACCACGATGACTGCTGGTCCGCATCAGCCGACCAAGTCCGAACACATCGCCGCGATCATCGCGTCGATGCACGAGGCGATCCCCGAGCTGTTCGGTGTGATGATCGCCTCTGTCGACGGCCTGCCCGTCGCCCACGACCTGCCCGAGCCCGACGCGGAGCGCATCGCCGCCATGGCCGCGACCGCACTGGGACTTGGCTCCCGCATCACCGAGCGCACCAACCTGGGCACGCTCACCGAGACGATCATCCGAGGCACTCGGGGCCACCTGGTCGTCTACTCCGCTGGCAACGATGCAGTGCTCGTCATGTCCGGTCCCCTGAGCGCGAACCTGACGCTCATGCGGATCGAGGCGCGCGCCGCCGCCGTACAGATCAACTCGCTGTTCGGAAGGCACTGACATGGACTCGATGCACGAGATCGCTCGGACCGCGATCGACCAGACTCCGCCCGCGTGCCGCGTGACTGCCGGGGATGCCCTGGTCGACGCCAAGTCAGAGCTCGGTCTCTGAGACTCGCGGAAGGCACTTTCATGTCACTCGGTCGCCGTGCCAGCGGGACGCTGCTTGCCACTGGGCTGGCCGCGACCATGGGTCTCGGCACGTACTGGTCGGCTCATGCGATGGAGTCGGCCCTTGTCGACCAGGCACGAGTGACGCTCGAGGCACGCCAGCTGACCGCGAGCGTTCTCTTCGCAGGACGAGATGCAACCGTGTGGGCTGACAGCCCCTCGGCTCGCGAGGATGCGATCGCCGCGTTGAGGACGATCCCGGGTGTACGGATCGTCGTCATAGGCGAGGGCGCTCCACCGGCGGTCTCCTCCTCGTCGTCTTCCGCGGCCGTGACATCGGCGAAGCCGACCGCGACCCGGACGACCGTGGCGACACCCAAGGCCACCGCGACGCCCACCATCACTGCCACCCCATCTGCGACCGTGAGCAGTGCCTCCGCGCCCACGACGACCACACCCGTACCGTCCGCAAGCCCTTCGAGCGCAGACCCGAAGCCCGTGACGATTCCGGTGTGGCCGGCCATCCAGTTCGGCGGCGGCTCGCCGAACCTCGACGCGACCGCCAAGGCGCAGCTCGTCAAGATTGCCCAGTTCTTGGTCGCCAACCCGACCGTCAAGGTGACGCTCACGGGTCACACGGACATGGGCCTGACAGCGGCCGAGCGCCAGGCGCTGGGTCTCGCCCGTGCCCAGGCGGCAGCTTCGGTCCTGGTCGCCAATGGCGTCAGCTCCTCACGTATCACCGCGGTCTCACAAGGCGGTAACGATCCGGTCGCCAGCAATTCCACTGCCACGGGCTCTGCGCTCAACCGGCGTGTGGACGTCACGATGAACCAGGAGAGCTGATGCTTGACGGTTTCCAGTACGTCCTCGTCCAGATCGGATTCGTCGTCGCCGTCACTGCTCTGCTGGCAGGCGTCCTCGGCTGGTTGATCGGTCGCAGCAACGGTCGGCGCCGCGCTGAGAAGGCCGCGGCCCAGTCCGCCTCGGCCAGACCCGTCGTCGTCGAGGAACCGGCTCCCGACACCGCGGTTGCTGAGGTAACTCCGACGCACGCATCGCCCGAGCCCGCCACGGAACCGCTCATCGACCACGTCCCGCTGCACGCCATCGAGGATCCCGAC
>DAIPZP010000234.1:0-3276 GCA_036782155.1 Propionibacteriaceae bacterium | reverse complement strand
GGGTACGCAAGGCCCGTACGGTACCTTCCGGAACACAAGGCCCGTACGTACCTCCCGGAACCCCCGGCCAGGCGCCGTGGCCGCCGCAAGGAATGGCTCCGGCCTGGTCATCCCCTCCCCCTGCGCCGACGGCACCGCAGCCGCAGCCGCGGTCGCCTCGTGGCTGGTTGGCGGCCGTTGCCATCGTTGCGGGACTCGCCGTGATCTTCGGCGCCACGTTCGTCCTGGGTCGCGCCACGGCGCCCGCAGCGCTCACGCCGGTCGCCTCCGGCTCGGTATCCAGCGCTGTCGCGACAACGGTTCCCACCGGATCGGCCTCAGTGTCACTCCTGCCCACCTCGGGCGCGCCGACGAAGGGCTTCACGTTCAACGGGCCCTCCCTGTCCGGCCGCAACTTCACCGCGACGCTCCCAACCGGCTGGCTGGTCAGCGCGAATAACGGGGTCAGCAACGAGGCCTGGCACGTCGCACCTCAGGCGCCGGAGTCCAGCTCGGATGCGCCACACGACCCGCTGACCGCGGAAGTCGCGCTCGGCGCCGCACAGTAGAAAGCTCGATCTCATGACGCAGCCACCCACCCCGTACCCTCCGAACCCTGCGGCGGCTCAGTCGTGGTCGAGCCCCGTAGCCCCGGCTCCTCGGAAGCCGACGGGCCTGATCGCCCTCGTGATCGGGCTGGCGGCGGTCCTGGTCGGCATCGTCGGCTTCACCGCTGGACGCCTGACCGCGCCGCCCGCGGTCACCGCCGCTGCAGCCGGTCCCAGCTCTGCGGCTGCGTCCGCGTCGGCGAAGGTGTCCTCCAACCCGACTGTGGCCTCGTCGACGAAGAAGGGGTTCAGCCTCGACGGCACGACGCTCACTGGCTGGACCTCGACCGGCTCGGCCATCACCACCGCACTTCCGACCGGTTGGAAGATCGGGAACTACAACGGAGGGTCCAACTCGGGTCAGATCCTCAACGCCACGGGTGACACGATCGACTACCACTCCGGCTACGAGCGAGCGGCGCTCGACAACTGCACCAACCTCATGCTGACCATCAAGTCCGACCAGAACATCGTCAACCTTCCAGGGCACACCTGGGCGGGCAAGGCAGCCACTGCCGTCAAGATCAACGTCCACTCGGACGAGCGCAACATCACGGTCGTCCTCACGTACGTCTGCGTGGACACCACCACCGGCCACAGCGACCTGTTACGGATCATCGCCAGCCCCCAGACCAACGACGCCGTGATGGACGCCGCCACATCAGTGCTGAACGCTTGGACGTGGAACTGAGAGCTCGTCAGAGCGCCGCGCGGGCGGCGTCGGGGCGGTTGGTGATCACGGCGTCCGTGCCGAGATCGGCGAGGCGGCGTACAGTCTCGGGGTTGTCCACGGTCCATACGTTGAGGGCCAGGCCGAGGGCGTGGCAGCGCTCGATCGCCTCCGGCACGCAAGACACGTACTTCCAGTGGGGATGCAACGCCGTCATGTCGAGGCGCTGCGCGTAGTCCCACGGCTCGGCGAGCACGTCGGAGAACAGCAGACCGACGCGGCTGCGGTGCGAGGACCGCGCGAGCCGGGTGGCGCTGATGTGGTTGAACGACGAGTAGATGATCCTCTCGCTCATGCCCAACCCGTCGACGATCTCGAGTACGGCCTGCTCGATGCCAGGGTACGGCTCGATGCTGTTCTTGAGCTCGATGTTGACGGTCATCTCGGTCGAGGCGACGAGCTCGAGGACCTCCTCGAGCGTCGGTACGGCCTCGCCGATGAACCCTTCGCGGCCGTCGCTCGCGTCGAAGGCCTTCACCTCGCGGAGCGTGCGCGCGACGACAGGACCCGTGCCGGTCGTCGTGCGGTCCAGCGTCTCGTCGTGGATGACGACCACGCGGCCGTCGGCGGTGAGCTGTACGTCGAGCTCGACCCCGTCGGCGCCCATCTCGTGCGCGAGCCGGAACGCCGCGAGAGTGTTCTCCGGCGCCTTCGCGCTGGCCCCCCGGTGTGCCCAGATCAACGTCATGGAAGCCATTGTCCATGATGCGGAAGGCCGACCGGAGGCCGGGCGGCGAACAGCCGGCGACCGGCTGAGCTCTCCCGCAGTGAGCCGGTGCCGTGATGCGCCGCACCCTGTGACGCGCGACGAAATCGTCATATCGGTACCGCCAAACAGGTCCAACCCAGTTCCGAGCGGTTTCGTCGCGATTGCGGTACCGATCTGACGACTCATGCGTTGACCAGCGCAGCGCGGATGAGGGCAACGACGTACTCGGGGCGGTGCACGAGCATCGCGTACGTGAACCGCAGCACCCGCCAGCCGGCCCTGACGAGGGCGTTCTGGCGGAAGCGGTCCTCTTCGAAGACGTCGCGATCGTCCTCGTGGAACCTCCCA
Source organism: Propionibacteriaceae bacterium (assembly GCA_036782155.1). Lineage (GTDB taxonomy): Bacteria > Actinomycetota > Actinomycetes > Propionibacteriales > Propionibacteriaceae > Fen-668. The sequence goes on along the minus strand of DAIPZP010000234.1, from coordinate 902 downwards.
TCGATCTCGACGGCGAGCATCTGCTGGGGGAAGGCGATGTCGATGAAGTAGCGCCTCCCCGCGACTCGTACCTCGTGGTTGGCCTTCCAGCCGACGATCCGATGCTGACGCAGGAGCCGGTGGCCGCGGCGCTCGGCTGCCGACCAGGGCTCGTCTCTCGAGTCACGGAGCAAGCGCTGGAGCTCGGCATTCCCGCGCCGATGCGGGTGTGCCCGCGCAGCGGCCCAGAGGTCGGACAACCGGGCCTGGCGAGACCGAAGGCAGGTGTCGATCGCATCGCCGCCCATCGACTCGACGAGGTCGATCGCGGCGAGGGCTGGCGCCGCGACCCGTACATCCCCGACGAAGACCACGTGTTCGAGGTCGATACGGCGGCGCTCGAAGCGATAGCCGCGCGCGTCGGGAACGCGGCCCCGGAGCGCCACATCGAGGACGTTCACCGGGAGGGTCGGCCAAAACGTCATGCGCGCTGCCGCCGCACCTGTCACCACCGCTCGCGCATTCCACGCGGCGACCGCCTGCACCCTCGTGGCGAAGTCGTCAACGAGTTCCCGGGGCACGTACGTGCCAGGCAGCAGCCGCACGACCCGCCCCGCGGCGAAGGCGCTGGTGAGCGCTCGCTGCTGGGCCTTTGGGAGCGCGGGCCGGCACAGCACCGGACCCGCGGTGGCAAGGAGCGTCTCGATCTTCACGCCTAGACAATCAGCAGAAACGTGCTGATCCGTCAGGGAATCGCGGACCTGTGGAGAAGTGCCACGCCTGTGGATGGGCCGGTTCACGGCCAGGGAATCGTCATATCGGTACCACCAACGCGACCAACTCCCCGTGTATGGGGTTCGGATCCGATGGCGGTACCGATATGACGATTCAGAATCCGGCCACCAGCGCCCCATGCCCACCGT
>DAIPZP010000233.1:0-3285 GCA_036782155.1 Propionibacteriaceae bacterium | reverse complement strand
GAGATGTGCCGGTCGAGCGAGTGCGACTTGTACTGGGTGAGCACGGCGATGCGGCGCAGGTCGGAGTTGACCAGGTTCGACAGCACGAAGTCGATGAGCCGGTACGTCCCACCGAACGGGACCGCGGGTTTGGCCCGATCCGCCGTCAGCGGCATCAACCGCTTGCCTTCTCCACCAGCGAGCACGATGGACAGCGCGTTCGGCCTCGTCACCATGACGACAGACTAGTGAGGCCGCGCGTGCTACGGGCGCTGATTCGCGGAGGATTCACGAAAGGTGCCCCAACCTGCCCAAGAAACGGTCGGTTGTGGCAGGCTCCCGATCATGAGCCTGCGTGTTTCGATCCTCACCCGTGAGTACCCGCCGTACATCTACGGCGGCGCCGGGGTCCATGTCGGCCAGCTCGTCCCGCAGCTCCGCGAGCTGTGCGACCTCGTCGACGTCCAGTGCATGGGAGAGCCGCGGGAAGGCGCCGTGGCGCATGCGGAGACATACCCTCCGGGAGCCAACCAGGCCGTCCGCACGCTCGGTGCCGATGTGTCCATGGCGGCCGCGATCCCCGAGGTCGACGTCATCCACGCGCACACCTGGTACACGCAGTTCGCCGGCCTGGTCGCCGGACGGCTGCTCGACGTACCCACCGTCGTCACCGCTCACTCCCTCGAGCCTGATCGCCCGTGGAAGGCCGAGCAGCTCGCCGGCGGCTACCGGGTGAGCTCGTGGATCGAGAAGATGGCGTACGAGCAGGCCGACGCGGTCATCGCGGTCAGCGAGGCCATGATCGCCAACATCCTCGCCGCGTACCCCTTCGTCGACCGGGCGAAGATCCACGTCGTGAAGAACGGCATCGACCCCGACGAGTTCACGCCGGATCCTGCGACCGACGTGGTCGACTCGCTGGGCATCGACCGCGACCACCCGGTGGTCGTCTTCGTCGGCCGGATCACGCGCCAGAAAGGCCTCGTTCACCTCCTGCGTGCGGCCAGCAACCTCGACCCCGACACCCAGCTCGTCCTTCTCGCAGGCGCTCCCGACACGCCGGAGATCGCCGCCGAGTTCGACGAGGCATTCGGCGTCCTCGAGAAGGCCCGGCCGGGAAAGGTGATCTGGGTACGGGAGATGCTGCCTCGCGAGTCCGTACGCCAGGTCCTCACCCACGCAGAAGTCTTCGCCTGCCCGTCGATCTACGAGCCCCTCGGCATCGTCAACCTCGAGGCGATGGCCTGCGAGACCGCCGTTGTCGCGTCAGCGGTGGGCGGTATCCCCGAGGTCGTCGTGGACGGTACGACAGGGTTGCTCGTCCCGTACAACCCGGACCAGGCCTCCGACCCGGCGTACATCGCCGACTTCGAGCGTCAGTTCGCCGAGGGCATCAACGCGCTGACCCGCGACCCGGCTCGTGCGAAGGCCATGGGACTGGCGGGGAGGCAGCGCTGCATCGACGAGTTCTCGTGGAGCGCGATCGCGAAGCAGACGGTGGACGTGTACGAGAAGGCGATCGCCGCGTACACGTCACGTTGACATGTGACAGCGCCCGCCGGGATCACTCCGGGCGGGCGCTGTCACAGGTCGGGTGAGGTCTCAGCCGACGACCCCTCGCAGGGCCTGGAGCAGGTCCGTCGCCTCCTGGGCGTTGAGTTCGACGACAAGACGCCCTCCGCCGTCGACTGGAACGCGCATGACGATTCCGCGGCCCTCCTTCGTGACCTCCATGGGTCCATCACCGGTTCGCGGCTTCATCGCGGCCATCGCGTCTCCCTTTCGTCTCAGTATCGGTCCCTATTATTCCAGGTCCCGGGGACCAGGGTTCGCCACGACATTCCCGGGGGCCTCTTCATGGTCGAGTTGATCCGCCAGACGGCGCAGCAAGGCATCGACTTGTTCCATCGAATAGCCGCGCGGCACGACGGCGAACTGGATGTCGCTGATGTCGGCACCAGTGAGTCGTCCCGTGGGCGGTACCACTGGGTGCACGCGATCGTCGACGACGTCCGGCATCTCCCCGAAGCGGCCCGTCGTGGCCGCCGCTGCGAGGCCGATGACCCCGATCGCGAGCGCGGCGAGGATCCATTCCATGCCAGTCTCCTAGTTCGGGTCGCGGGCCGGCAGCGGCGGTACGGGGGTCAGCATCGCCTGGATGGTCTCCTCGACGGAGTCGGTGACGCGCAGCATGTCCAGGTCGTCATCGGAGATGTAGCCCCCTTCCAGCACGCAATCCTTCAGCCAGGTGATCATCGGGGTCCAGTACTCGGTGCCGAACAGCACGATGGGGAAATGCGTCACCTTGCGCGTCTGCGACAGGGTCACGGCCTCGAAGAGCTCGTCGAACGTGCCGAAACCGCCGGGCATCACGACGAAGCCTTGGGAGTACTTGAGGAACATCGTCTTGCGCGCGAAGAAGTAGCGGAAGTTGATCCCCAGCGTCACGTACTTGTTGATCGACTGCTCGAACGGCAGCTCGATGCCGAGGCCGACGGACGTGCCGCCCGCCTTGGCCGCACCCTTGTTGGCCGCTTCCATGACGCCCGGTCCGCCTCCCGTCATGACCGCGAGGCCCTCCTCCGCAAGGCGACGCCCGATCGTCTCGGCCGCCACGTACATGGGATGGGCCCGTTTCGTCCGGGCACTTCCGAACACGCTCACTGCAGGGCCGAGCTCAGCCAGGGTGCCGAATCCTTCGACGAACTCGGCCTGGATGCGCAGCACCCGCCAGGGATCCGCGTGGACCCAGTCGTTGGGGCCGTGGCTACTGAGCAGGCGCTGGTCGGTGGTCGTCGGCTGCCTGTCCGAGCGTCGCCGGATGACGGGTCCTTGGTTCTGGGTCTTCGACTCCTTGGGCACGGGCACGAGCGTAGCGGCCCGTGGCGCCGTCAGGCGGTGAGCCAGCGCACGAGCGCATCCCGGCACGTGAACAGATCGTCCACTCGGCAGTGCTCGTCGTCGGCGTGAGCCTGGTTGGGATTCGCGGGGCCGTAGTTGACCGCGGGGATGCCGAGCGCCGAGAACCGGGCGACATCGGTCCAGCCGTACTTGGGACGGGGCTCTCCCCCGACGGCCGCCGCGAAAGCCTGGGCAGCGGGCAGCTCGAGGCCGGGCCGGGCGCCGAGCGCGATGTCGAGCAGCTCGACGTCGTACCCCTCGAACAGCCGCTGCACCTCGCCGAGCGCGGCGGATTCGTCCTTGTCAGGGGCGAACCGGTAGTTCACGGTGACCTCGCACCCGTCGGGGATGACGTTGCCGGCGATGCCGCCCGAGATGGCCACGGCGTTCATGCCTTCGCGGTAC